>CACNQW010000007.1 GCA_902622745.1 uncultured SAR116 cluster alpha proteobacterium | reverse complement strand
CTTTTTTAGGGGCAGTTTCAGCATTAACAATACTATCAACTATTTGTTTTATATTTAAACCAGAACCACCAGTATTTAGAGCACTCAAATAATCTACTGTCATAAAGGTACCTTTAAATTATATACGACAATTGAATGCAATTATCATGCCTATTATACATAAAAAAAGTATTAGAAAATGGTTCTTACTTTAAAAGAATAGAGTTTTTTTTAAAAAAATGATAATATTTATAAATTGTTTAATGCAGAATTTAAAATAATAAAAACTAATTTTGTTCTTGTTTTAACAGCAATTTTTATTGGCTGTATAATTTCAATAGTAGCACAATATTTTGCGCTTTCAACAGGTTCAATTTTTAATTGGCTTCAAAATAATAAATTTGATTTTCTTCAATTTGGTAACATTAACTTATTCCCAGTAATTGGTTGTTTTGTAGGTTCTATTTTTGTATGTCTAATCATCAAATACTTAAATATTAAAAGATGGCATGGCCCTGCTGATACAATTTATGCTGCACATCAAAGAGATGGAACACTTGATATCAAGTCAGGTTTTCTATCAACGATAGCTTGTTTTTTTTCTATAAGTGGTGGAGCCTCTGTTGGTTTGTATGGTCCATTAGTGCATTTTGGTGCCACCTGCGCAGCATTTATAAGAAGAAGGAAATTTATGCCCAATATACCACATGATATTATTATTGGCGCAGGTGTTGCGGCAGCAATATCGTCTGTTTTTAGTGCTCCGATTGCAGGTATTGTATTTTCTCATGAAATAATTATTAGACACTTCTCAATGCGAGCACTTACATCTATTTCTCTTTCATCGATTACTGCAAACATTATGGCAAAAGAAATGAATATAATGTCACCAATTTTAAAAATTGATGAAGTTACATTTCAATTATTTGAAGCTATTCCAGGTCTTTTAATAATAGGTATTATCTCTTCAATAATTGCTATTACATTTATGAAATCTCTTTTTTTTAGTTCTAAGATGTCTAACAATAGTAAAATCCCATTTATGTATAGACCTCTTATACCTGGGATCTTGTGTGGTATTTTTGTAATAATTTTTCCAGATGTTACTGGTTTAGGCTCTGAGACTATTATAAAAGTGATAACTACTGATCTAAGTATGATTATTTTAATACTTATATTATTTCTAAAAATATTTTTAACATCTTTATGTATAGGGTTTGGTCTTTTTGGGGGTATTTTCTCCCCTGCTCTCTTGATAGGCGCTGCAACGGGTGCAATTATTTATAATATCCCTATTACTAATTTTGATCAAAATTTGTTACCTATATTTGCTATATCAAGCATGGCAGCTGTAACAAGTTCTGTTATAGGTGGTCCAGTAACCGCAATAATACTAGTCTTTGAATTAACTGGCTCATATGAATATGCAATTGCTTCTATCTTGCCAATTAGCCTTTGTAATCTCTTAACATATATTTTGTTTGGCTCTAGTTTTTTTGACGCTCAATTAAAATCACGAAATATTCAGATGGGGTTTGGCCGTGAACATATTTTAATGACACAAACAAAAATTTTAAATTATGTGAGCTCCAATTTTTTATCACTTAAGTTAAATTCAACAAATAAAAATAATATTGCTCAATTTAAAAAAATGAATACAACAGAAGCATACTTCATAGATAAAGAACAAAATTATTTCGGTAAATTAAAGTTAATAAATATTCTAAATAAACCTGGAAACTCAATTAACTTTAAAGAAAAAAATCCTATAATAATAAATCCTAATCAAAATATACACGAAATTATGAATATTCTTAAAGATTTTGTAGGTGAAAGTATTCCTGTTGTAAATGATAAAAATAAATTGATAGGTGTCATATCTGAAAATGATGTTTTAAAAGCCTATGACCAAATTACTCAGACAATAAGAAATATCGAAAAAAACTAAATATTTTTTTAGGATGTCGTTTTAATTTATGTAAATCTTAATGGAGTTTTAAATGAATTTTTATTCGGCAATTAAACAATATGAACAAACAGACATAAACTCTAAAGTTGAAAATGCTTCAAAGCATGATTTTATAAAAATTGTTTTAGAGGAACTAAGTAAAAATTTAAAAACTCTTAAATATGCAATTGAAAATGAAAGTAAATTATCGAAAAATAAATCTGAAAGTTTTGCAAAGATTATAACTTCAATAACAATACTTACTTCGAGCCTAGATTTTGAAAAAGGCGAGCCCATAGCTTCTAATTTATTTAATCTCTACGATTTTTGTAGAAGACAAGTTTTAGATTCATATAAAAATCTTACAACTAAGGGAATTGATGACTCTATAAATGTAATTGATGACATACTTTCAGCTTGGATAAAAATTTCTTGAAATTTGTAAAAAATTATTTAAAAAATCTATTTTAATATTATATTATTTGGTATGTCACAGTTTTGCCCAGAATGGATTTTTGCTGTTTGCAGCGCTACTACAGCTAAAGAATTTTTATCAAGTGAAAATTCTTTAAACTCTATTTCAAGAAAATTTTCTGAGGGTTTGTCTGAGAAATATACAGAAATTAAATACGAAGAAATTACAGCTTGTGCTGAAGAAATACTTCAATTTTTATCTGATCTTGAAGCTAATGAAGAAGCTGTTAATTATATAGAAAGTTTTATTTATAGAAGAATGTGTTTCAAATCTTCTGGAGCTGAAAGAAAAATCTCTGGGATGTTTTCATCAGAATTAGACCCAGTTAAAACAAATGATTATTCAGTTAAAAATGTAACAAAGGTATTTAGAGCAACAATATTTGCTATTAGAAATCAAACAGTTTCAGATAAGCCACCAGGGTGGACGTATGAAGAAGTTGAAGGGTTAGATTGGTTTAAAAATTTACTTGATAAACCAACAAATATATTAGATAATTTTTAATTATTTTAAAAAGTTAAAAAGATTTAAATTAGATATTTTTACAAAAGCTTGTTGACTAGCTTGTAATCCAGTTAATTGTGCTTTTAAATCTGTTACTAAAGCGGCTAAATCAGCGTCTTCCAAATCACTCAAATCTTTTTTAATAGCTATATTTCTCTCACTTAAATTTTCGTTTTGTCTAGTAAGTAAATTAAGTTTAGCTCCTACTTCTCCTCTAAAATTAGCAATATGAACTTGAGTGTCAGCGATATTATTAAGTTGTGCAGATGTTAATTGATCATTATCATACAAAGTTTGAGAATGCCCTACTTTGTTTCCGCTTGCATCCAATGGATCAAAAGTTATAAATGATGTTGGTACTTTTTGAGCAGTTTTAATATTTGGAATTTCAACGTTTTTAATTTCAATAGTACCCTGTTGACTACTATCAAGTTTAATTTTTTTTAGGTTAGTTGAGGATTGGCTAGCTGTAATACCAATATTTGCATTGTTAATTGCTTTTATGATATCTGCTGGGTCATCGCCAGTTAATTCCACAGATATATTTGCTGTCCCACCATGTCCTGTTATATCAAATGACCATGTGCCAAAATCTCTGTTCGTAATCTCAAATTCAGCGTGTGTATCAGCTTTCGTAGCATTTACAGCTGAAGAAGCAGTTCTTACAGAATGAGATATATTTTCTAGCATTGTGAACATTGAAACAGATAAACCAGAAGTAGTACTACTTTTTACTTTCTGAAATAATGATTCTCCATCAATTGAAGTTTCAACAATCATTGTTTCAGAAATTGACAGAGACGTGATACCGGCATCTCCTTTATATTCAATTTTACCTTCTAAATTTTTTTGAAATGGTTGAACTTTTGTTTTAAATCCTCCAAATATAAAAGAACCATTAGCATCTTGTTGGTTTGCCAATGATAATAATTCTTCCTTCATTTCGTCAATTTCTAATGCAATTGCTTCTCTATCACTTCTCCCCAAAACATCGCTTGAAGCTTGGATCAAAAGTTCATTTGCTCTAATCATTATAGTTGATAGATTTTGTAAATTTGTATCAACCAAACTTAGTCTCGTTTGAGCTGAATTTACATTTTTCATGTACTGGTCAAGTTGCTGTTTAACTGTTTTAAAACCTGATAAATTTACAGATCCTACAGGATCATCAGAAGCAACAACAATGTTTTTTCCAGAAGAAATTTTATCCTGTAACTTTTGGATATCTTCATTTAAGGATGAAAATTGCCTTACTTGTTGCTCATTAAATAACTTAGTACTTACCTTCATATTATACTACTTTTATTAAAGCTTCGAATAACTCTCTTGCAGTCTGCAATATACGTGCCGACGCTTGATAAGCCTGTTGAAACTCGAGTAAATGAGAAGCCTCATCATCAAGGCTTACTCCAGCAAACTCACTTTGAGCAGACTCTGCAGCTTTCTTATTACTATTTGCAGCTTTTAATGATAAATCATTGGCCTGAACATTTGATCCAACTTTGGCAACAGTATTTGAAAATATTTCCTGAAAATTCCCTTTATTTTGGTCACTCATTTTTTCTAATTGTAGGTCTAACATATTTAATACATTTCTATTGTCACCTGTGCCTTTAGCATTATTAGAAATAACAAAGCTATCTCCAATTATAGCCTCTTCGGAAAACTGAAACCTTGATCCAATAGCTTCGAAAGATCTATTTTGATCTAATATTCTTGTAGCAATTGAGTGTCCAAATTCTTTGTCAAATACTTCAACTTTATTTTTATTTGTTTTATCTATTTTTATTTCATATTCAGTTTCATCTAGTTTTGTATTTCCATTATTAAATTGAAATTCTGAACTAATTTTTTTAGCACCACCACCCATTACAACAGCAATCAATTCTTCGTTAGGTAAATTCGAAATTGATATTTGTTCAGATACTATATTTTTAGTGCTATCTTCAGGTACTTTAACAAGAATAGATCTTCCATTTAGTGATGTTAGCTCGATAGCATCATTTTCAATCACAGCTCTGGTATTCTGGGTTTTAAAACCATAAAGATCATAATTTTTAGGATCTCTAGAAATTATGACGTCGTTTTTTCCTATATTGTGAGAAATTGAAAGTCTTCCAGTTGCTTGTGTTCCTATAGATACGTTTCCTGTTTCAGTAGCAGAAGGAACTATTGAGTTTATCAATTTAAAGACTTTTTTGCCATTTACGGTGGAATTATTACCTCCAGTAATAATTTCAGTCATTGAATTTCCAAACATGTCAAGCCCAGTGACGGTAAATTTATTAGATGTTAAATCTTCACCTGAAGTAATAGAAACTGTGGAACCATTAACTAAAACTGAGTTAGAAACAGTACCAATTTTTACTGTATTTCCAGTTGCTGATGAAGGTGTTATTGATACTATCTCTGTAAATTCTACAGAACCATTCACTGTACCTGATGAACCGTTTATTATATCAGTCTTGTATACACCGTCTTTGTCATAACCAGCAACTGTAAATGTTTTTCCTGTTTCATTTCCGGTAAAAGTAAATTGAACTTTTGCATATAAATTTTTATTTTTACTTAATACACCATCTAAATTTAATGTGTCTGATGAGGCTATTTGCTTCAGTGTAAATAAACTATCATCGTCGGTATTACTAAGTGCACCATCAAAACCTAAGGCTGCTAAAGATCCAATAGCTTTTGATGTAACTAAACTATCTGCATCCGTTGTGCCGCTTTTATTATCTTCCCAAATAATTTCTAAACCTGATGGCGGTAAAAAAGATACATCAGAATTAACAGCATAATCTATTGAAACATTACCAGTACCAACAGTGCCCCCAGCAGTGACACTTGTGACAGTTTTAAAAGTTTTTGTACCTATAACAAATTGATCACCATTTGGACCGGTGATATTTTCTGATATAACATTTCCGTCTACATCAGTTCCGGTAATTGTGAAAGTTGTTGAACTTTGATTACCACCAGTAGCAGTAAAAATTTTAATTTTACCTCCATAACCTAAATGAGTTTTAACTGTACCAAGTGAAGCACTTGCGCTTACTGAAGTTGAAGAAATAAGATTAATATCTCTTGCATTGTTATAAAAAACAGGAGTTGACTCTTTGCCAATTTCAACGTTACCTGAACCAACAGATGCGCCAGGGGTAATTGATGTGATTTTTCTAAATACTTTTAATCCAGTAGAAGTTAACCCACCTTTAGATCCAGTTATTATTTCTGTTTGAGCATTACCTGACATGTCTGTACCAACAACTGTAAAAGAAGTAGAAGATTGATCACCGCCTGCAGCTGTTGAAATTGTTACTTTACCTGCTAATAAATTTGTTGCATTTATTGTTAAAGCTGTGTTTGAACTTATAGAATTTGAAGAAAATAATTGTGAAGAACTTGAATTTTCAAAAAACTTTACATTATAGTCCTCATAATTTTCTCCAGTATTAATTGATAACCTCAATGGTGAGTTTTCTTCATTATCATCAACAGATGGTTTCTTTATCAAATTACCTTGTAAAAGAGAAGTAGCACTTTTTAATCCAAAATTACTTGCGTTCGACACATTTCTTGTATCTTGAACTAATTCAAATTGATCACCTTCAATACTACCTTGAGCCGTAACCGTAAGTTTAAATCCCGGCGCTGTGCCTAATTCTATTTTTCCAGAAGTAGCTGAAGTAGCTGAAGCAGAAGTGATTGTCTTGAAAATTTTTAATCCAGAAACTGTTTGTCCTTTATCTCCTCCATTTATTCTCTCAGAGATTGAGTTGCCATTTAGATCGGTGCCTGTAATAGTAAAACTATTACTACTTTCATCTTCTACTGACTTAATAGTTACTCTCGTACCTAAAAAAGTTGTTCCAGAATTGTCACCATTTAATGATAAAGTGGCTCCCGCCGACACGTTTTGTGATTTAGACAAAGCATCTTCATCTAAATCAGACATTTCTTCAAAAGATGCTAAAATTCTATTTTTTTCCAATCCATCAACAATAACCTCTCCAGACTTCATTTCTAAATTATATTTTTGCCCTTCAAACATTAATGAAATTTTCGATCCTTCTGAGGGTAATTGATTTATTACTGTTCCTTTCAAAATTGAAGTTGGACTTTCTTTTCTTAATGCCCTTAATAATTCAAGTGAAATTTCTTGAGATGTATCTGCATCAAGAGAATTAGAGTCGATTTTAGCTATCCAAGAATCGTCTCCTGTTACAGTTCCTATTCTAATTTTACCAGCTGTATTATTTGTAACGGATATAGAAGTAATTTTTTTAAAAACTTTTTTACCTTCAATAGCGGTTCCATTTGTACCATTAATTGATTCACTTATCGCATTTCCATCTAAGTCAATTCCACTAATTGTAAAACTATTTGTAGAGTCATCTTCAAAACACTCTATTCTTATTCTAGCATTTAAATAATCTGCAGTAGAAAGAATGCCTTTCATCGTAATACTTCCAGATGAATAAGTGTCTTCATTAACAAGTGAATCAAAATCAATAAGTTTATGTCTTCCAGATGTTCCAATCTTTATATTACCATTACTAGTTGCAGTTGTAGTTATAGATGTAATTGATTTAAAAATTTGTGCACTCTCAACTGTTCCATTGTTCACTCCAGTAATGGTTTCAGTAATCGAACTACCATCTAAATTTGTTCCTCTAACTATAAAGGTATTGCTACTTTCATTTGCTGTACAATTAATAATAACTGAAGAATTTAAATTACTTTCATTAATTAAGGCACCATTTAAGGTCAAAGCTCCAGCTGAACCTGGATTTGAACTTGTCATTAAACTATCGTCATCTTTAGCAAAAACTCTATAACCATGCAGAGGAACATTAATTCCATAATTAGACAATCCTGCTTGCGCTCTCTTTCCACTTTCATCTCGAACATTATCATCTAATAAACCCATTGAAATAGGCTTAAACGTAATTTTTTCACCTGTATCACTATAATTAATATCGTAAAGACTATTAAAAGATGGACTTTGCGAAGCACTCAAAATGTTGCCGCTGTCAATTTGAGAAGTAAAACTTGAACTTGAGCTAAATCTTATATTTCCTTTTACAAATATTGTATTTTCATTTGTATCATCAATGTCAACGTTAATTGGAACTGTCAGTAATTCAAATTCATCATTTAAAGTTACCATTTTAAAATCAGAAGGCGAAACAATATTGGTCATTTCAATATCATAACCATCATCAGAAACCAAAATAATTCTATCAAAAGTGCTGGTATTTATAGCTCTAACATTTGTTTGTGATGTAAACTGATTTATTTGTCTTGCTAAGCCTGATAAATCATTTGCATCAACAGTAGTTGTTATTGAAACTTTATCTGTATTACTGCCTTTTAAATCAAAACTAAAAGTTCCAGCACCTGATTTAATTAATGGTCCAAAAGCTAATCTAGTTTTAGCAGTAGCAACGACCCCAGTTCCAGCCAAGTTTTCATTTAATTTTTTTGCAGTATAATAAGCCGATGAGTTAATCGGAACAGATATAGTTTGAGATTGATCATTATCATTTGTAATTTTTAAATTATACCCTGATGCTTTCATCCCTATTTTGAGTTCACCAGAAGGGTTAGTGCTTGCAGAAATAGATGATATAGATTTAAAAATTTTAGTTCCTGTCACACTCGTTTCATTGCCACCACGGAAAGTTTCAGTTTGGAAACTTCCATCTTGATCATAACCTTTTACAGTAAAATCAACTGAGGAATCATTTCCAGTACTTGTTATTGTAACAAAAGAATCTAAATCATTAGAATTTGCCAAATCACCATCTAAAGTTAATGACCCACTTAGACTTGTTGCATTTTTGTTTGTAAACAAACCATCATTATCTGTTGCTTGTTTGTCATAACTAATGTTAGATCCAAAGTCTAAAAAAAAGTCGCCAGATGTTGTTATTCTTTTATGATTTAAACCTCTATAATTTAAATTTAAATAATCATTTTTATATTCTGCATTTTTTAAAAAACCATTACTTTCCTTTAAAAATTTAGCAATTTCAGATGAACTTAACGCACTACCAGAAATATGCCTTCCATCTCTTGTAAACAATTGAATTTTACTTGCCGCAACATCTGAAGCTTCAAGCTGTGATATACTTGCTGAAAATGTATTTCCATTTGATAAGATTGAAGCTGAAGTAACATCAGCGTTACTTGATTTAATTGTTAACCCACCATCTCCACCAGAAGCAAATAAACCAAATTTTCTAAAATTTTGTTGATTTTTTCCGTCTAATGCCAATCCAGAGTTTAAAAACTCCGCTAACTCTTTAACTGATTTGATGCCGTCACCAGGATCTTCTGTTGCAGAAGTTAATGTTACTGAATTACCATCTGATAAATTTATTGTTATGTTTGAAAAACCTCTTATTTGACTGTCAAAAATATTGAATTGAGCAGACGATTGATTTGATAAAGAAGCTAAATTAACGACATCACTATTTGGTGGGATAATAGTAAATGCACCTTCATTTAAAAAAGTTGTCGAAAGTAGTGGATTATTAGATGAGGAAAATATTTCATCAATATTTTTTACATTACTTTTATTAATTATGTTTTCTTTACCTATGACATTTAAATTTGCTTGGCTTACGTTATTTAAACTAGCAGAAATTAATTGCTTTGATGCTGCTGCTATCGATGTGGGGTCTTTTAATAAGAAGGAAAAAGCAGCTGCTTTAGATAAAGATGGTTGAACAATAAATTGATCATTATCAAGTAAATTTCCAGATATATTTAAACTAAAACCTTTAAAATTAAGGTCATTATTTGAATATAATTTAATTCCATCAGAGTTTGAAACTTCCCAACTATTTGATTTTGCAATATACTTAAATATCATTTTTTCTTGGTTTATAATGTTTTCATTACCAGTAATCATTTCTACATTAAAACGCTTGTCACTATCATTTATGATTGGTTTCATAGAATTAATAGAAAACATTGAATTACCATTTCTTCCATTTAAATCAATGCCACTTTGTTGGATTTCGTTAAAATCTTTGGATAATCTATTTGCTAATTCATTTATTTCTTTTTGAACTTCGTTGACAAAATTAAAAAAGTCTCTTATGCCACCAATTAATCCAGCTGATATATCATTTATTGTTGTATTTATAGCATTTCGAGACATTTTGAAAATTAATCGATCTTCTTGAATTTCGCTTAATAAGGTAGACTTATTTGTTTTTTCAAGTAAAATTTTCCCGTTTCCAGAATTACCTAATTTGACAATTGCATCATTTTTTTCACCATAATCAACTGTAAAATTTATAAACTTAGATAAATCTAAAAGTAAATTATCACGTGCATCTAAAACATCAGGTGATGAATTTTTTGAACCTCCACTCATAATCAACTTATTAACTTGTGCCAATTGGTCTACAAGTGAATTAACCACTTTTAAATTGTCTTTTACTTCACTATGAGAAGTTGATTTAAAGTTTTTTAATTGATTATCATAAGTATTAAATGAGTTTGCTAAAGCTTTTCCATTTTCTAAAGCTACAGTTCTAGCTGACAATTCATCAGGTCTGGATGCAACATCTTGTAAAGAACTAAAAAATCTTCCTATGAAAGTACCAAGATCGCTATCACTTGGAAGTAACATATTTTCTAATTTATTTAATTTGTCTACAAGCCCGTCCAATTTTTGTTGTTCACCATTTGTGTTTCTTAGATTTTCTGCTAAAAATGCATCAAAAGATCTTCTGATTTGATTTACTCTAACACCCAATCCTGACTGATCAGGTACATTTGTCACACCACCTTGAACACTGGGAACTTCCTCGAGGTCAGCGGCTCTTTTATTATATCCTTCGGTATTTACGTTAGCTATATTTTGACCAGTAACTGATAAAGCTTGTCTATAAGCTTGAACACCGGATTTACCTATTTCAAATAAACTAGCCATTTATTTTTTTCTTTCATTAACAACTTGATTTTTGAACTGATTAAACAAAGCTTCTGAGATTCCAAAATTTGTCTTTTTCGATAAAATCTCAGAATATTGTTCATCAATCATGGTATTAAATGTACTAATCGCTTCTGAATCAAAAAGACCATTTTCTATTTTGTTTTTTCTTGCTTGTTTTAAAATTTGATTAATAAAAATTGATTCAAACTGATTGGAAATTTCTTTTAACTCATTTAATTTCTTATCAGAATTTAATTTGCTAGCGTTACCATGATTTAGATTTTTCAGTTTTGAATTAAATTTTATACTAATGTTATCCATTTTATTCACTCAAATAATAATCATCTGAGCTCTTAAAGCCCCTGCTTCTCTTAAAGCTTCTAGAATAGCCACTAAGTCAGCACTATTTGTCCCTATTGCATTAATAGCATCAACAATATCAGAGAGAGTTGTACCAGCATCAAACACAAAAGCAGACACCTTATCAGCGCCAGCAGTTATTTCAGAGTCTTCATTGGTGACTGGATCTGTAGTGTTTGTAACCGTAGTATTAGCATTTTGTGTAGTAGTTGTTTGACCTGGTGTTGTTGTTGTATTTTCTTGAACTTTAACAGTCAGACTACCGTGGCTAACAGCTGCAGGCGTTACCCTTACATCGCCTCCAATTACAACAGTTCCTGTTCTCGCATTAACAACAACTCTTGCAACTGGTGAAGCTGGTTTTACTTCAATATTTTCTAATAAACTCATAAATGATACTTTTTGAGAAGGATCATTTGGTGCATTTACACTTATTGAAGTTCCATCCAATGCTCTGGACACACCTGGTCCAAACAACTTATTAATTTCTTCAACAATTCTATTTGCAGTAGTGAAATCTCCTTGATGCAAATTCATTACAAAGTTTTTATTTTTTATAAAAGGAGTTTCTACCATTTTTTCAACTGTGGCTCCATTCGCAATTGATCCAACTGTTGGAATGTTAACAGATAAAGATGAACCATCTTTACCTTCAACTCCAAAACCACCTACTGCAAGATTTCCTTGTGCGATAGCATAAACTTGTCCATCAGCGCCTTTTAAAGGTGTCATTAACAAAGTGCCACCTCTCAAACTTTTTGCTTTTCCCATTGAAGAAACTGTTACATTGATAGTCTGTCCAATTTTTGTAAATGGCCTCAGTTCAGAAGTAACCATTACTGCGGCAGCATTTTTCGCGCTTATATCAGCAGGACCAACCTTCAAGCCGAATTGCGAGACTGTAGATGCCATACTTTGAAGTGTTAAGTTAGATGCTGAGTCTCCAGTTCCATCTAAACCAACAACAAGACCATATCCAAGTAGCTGATTATTTCTTATTCCTGCAAAACTTACGAGATCTTTTAATCGATCTGCTTTT
Organism: uncultured SAR116 cluster alpha proteobacterium; assembly: GCA_902622745.1. Lineage (GTDB taxonomy): Bacteria > Pseudomonadota > Alphaproteobacteria > Puniceispirillales > Marisalimonadaceae > TMED54. Next base: position 37,621 of record CACNQW010000007.1, on the reverse strand, counting down.
GATTGACTTATTATAGAAAAAATAAGAGTAAGTAGTGAAATAATTAAAAATAATTTTTTTTCAAATTTCATAGTTTCTCCTAAAATGGTGAAATTGCTCTTATAAATTTACTTCCCCAACCTGGTGTAGATTCATTTGATAAAGTTCCAGATCCAACATACTCAATTTGAGCTTCTGCAATTAAATTTGAAGAAACTGTATTTGAGGCACTTATGTCTTGAGGTCTAACTATCCCAGCTAACCTTACATACTCCGATCCATCTGTTAACCTTAATCTTTTTTGACCTTTTATTTCTAAATTACCATTTGGATAAACTTTTACTACTGTAGCTGATATAAAACCTGTCAAAGAATTTGACTGAGATGCTGAACCAGATCCTTTAAATGAATTTGATTTAGCAACACTCCCACCCATTCCAATAAAATTTTTTAATAATCCAGTTGGTCCAACCTCAGCGCCAACCGAATCCTCTTTCGCACTTTGACTAGTTACAGATTTGGTTGAAGAAAATGTTTCATTCAATTGAACTGTTAAAATATCACCAACTTGATGAGCTCTCTTGTCTGAAGAAAACAATCCAGGTGACGAAGTACTATATATTGCACCGTTATTTGATTTGGTTGCTTGCATTTCAGCAATTGTTGGAACAAGTGGTTTGAAATCTTTATTGATTGCTTCTTCAACATAAGTTGAACAATTATTTAACATTAAAATTGATATAAAACTTAAAATTATCTTTTTCATTTTTTAATCTTCTTTATATTCTTATAAATTTTGATTAACAAACCTTAACATGTCATCAACTCCAGAAATTGCTTTTGAATTAATTTCATAAGCTCTTTGAGTTTCGATCATGTCAACTAATTCTTGAACCACATTTACATTAGAGCTTTCTAAAGCACCTTGAACTAATTTTCCAAAACCATTTGTGAATGGATTTTCAACAATTGGAGGACCACTTGCTGGTGTTTCAATAAGTAAATTCTGTCCTATTGGTTGTAACCCCGTTGGATTTGCGAAATCTGCGAGTTGTAATTGTCCTACCTCCTCTGCTTCGACCTGACCAGGCACTTGAACAGAAACTATTCCATCAGAAGATATATTTATAGAAGTAACACCCTCAGGAATTTCTATTTCTGGTTGTAGAACGAAACCTGCTTGCGTAGTCAATAATCCTTCAGCACTTTTTCCAAAAGTTCCTGCTCTAGTATATGAAAGAGTTCCATCAGGATTTAAAATTTGAAAAAATCCACTGCCATCAATTGCAATGTCTAATGCATTATCAGTTGTGATAATATTGCCTTGAGTAAAAAGTTTATCAGTATTAATAATTTTTACGCCAGTCCCAACATTAAAACCTGAAACATTTCTAGTCTCACCAGTTGTTTGTGCACCAGAAGTTTTTAATACTTGATATAGTAATGACTCAAAATTTGCTCTATCTCTTTTAAAACCAGTTGTGTTTACGTTAGCTAAATTATTTGAAATAACTTGCATTCGTTTATTCTGTGCATTTAATCCTGTTTTAGCTACATGCATTGCATTTGACATAAAAAAAACTCCTAATATTTATCTATTAGGAGTTTGCAATACATATGCCAAAAAATTTAATTTGGTATTCTCATTAAGCTTGCCCCAGCCTCATCGAGTTCTTGTGCAGTTGTTATGAACTTTACATTTATTTCAAAAGCTCTTGCTTGTTCTATTCCAGCTACTATTTGATCTACACTTTTAACGTTAGAACTCTCTAGAAAACCAGAGACAATAGTAGATAATTGATCAGGTTCAGGTATTCCACCGTCTTCAGTTCGGATATAGCCATCTAAAGATTTAACTAACTTTACATTTTCTGTACCTCTTGTTGTACCAATTTGTCCAACAATAATTTCTTGCCCTGGCTCAGCATTAAGAGGTTGAATGGTAATTAATCCATCTTTTGCAATTGAAATTTTCTGAAAAGGAGGCACTTCAATTGGTTCTAAATCTACTGACAAAATCTGAGCACCTGTATTATCAATTAGAATACGATTTTCATCAATTTTTAGGTCCCCTCTTCTTGATAAAGCTTGGTTTCCATTTTTAGGATTAACAATAAAAAATCCATCACCATCAATTGATAAATCTAAAGGTCTTTCTGTAGGACTTAAAGCTCCTTGGCTATTGTCAAATGCACCAACATCACTCAAAGCAAAAACTCTTGGATCTATACCCTTTTCTCTGTCAAGGTATAATGATCCAAAGTTTGCATGAATATCTTTTTTAAAACCAGGTACATTAGTGTTTGATAAATTTTGAGAAGTAACAGATTGATTGTTTTTCAAAATCTGCATGCTATTCAAAGCTGTAAATATACTTTTGTCCATTTAATAAAACCTTTTTATTTATGCTCTAATTTGGATAATTGCCTGAGTTAGAGTTGTATTTGTCTCGATAGTTTTAGCGTTGGCCTGGAAGTTTCTCTGGGCAGTAATTAGGTTTACAAGTTCTTCAGTGATATCCACATTTGATCTTTCTAGAGAACCTGAAAGTATTGTTCCATAACCATCTGCACCAGCCTCGCCCACATCTGCCACACCAGAAACTGATGTTTCCACATATGTAGCATTACCAATCTGTTTTAAACCATTTTGGTTGTTAAAATTAACTGTAACTAATCTTCCTAAGGCGATGTTCAAACCATTTGTGTAGTTAGCACTTACTAATCCGTTAGATGCAACATCTAGACCATCAAGTTTACCTACAGTTTGACCATCTTGAGTTACAGATCTTACATTAAAATCTGATGCAAATTGTGTAGATCCATTAAAATTTAAATCAAGATCTATAGATAATGCAGACTGATCTAAATCGGCGTTTGCTGCAAAGTCACCTTTATAGCCTACTTTTTGAATTGGACTAACTAGGTTTCCTTGTGTATCAAATGTCAATTCACCTGGTCTTAAATAAACTTTTGCAAAAGTACCGTTAGTAGTAGGTGTCCAAGCACTATCGGGAGCCAATGTTGTTGTTGTCCCTGCATCGTTAACAAATAATGACTGTCCGGTTGCTGATTGTGCCGTAGCATTGGCCATGTTCACAAATGAAGGAGTAGATCCTGTCTGTAATTCTAAATCATCTAATCCTAATCTTGTACTTCCAGATACAAAAATTTTACTTTTTGCACCTGTTGTTCCTGTAGTAAAATTGAAAGAATTTGAAACTGTGTCATAAACTACTGTTACACCATTAACAGTATTACCTGAACTATCTTCCATTTGATTGATTCTCTCTTGAAGAGCCGTTGCTAATTGTGTTCCGTTATAAACTCCTTCTGGTACCTTAATAGCAGCTGTAATATCATTTACGTTAACAACAAATATAGTTTCTTCCGCTGCCTCGGATAAAAAGAAGTCTTCAGATAAATCTTCATTAGATGTTTTTCCAGTTAACACAGCTGCTGTCGATTGCAATCCTTTACCAGCTCCTTCACCTGTTGCGGTTGATATAGCAGTGGTAGCATTAACACCCAATAGAGCGTTAGTTCCACCTGTTCCAGTTGTTGCAGCAGTAGCTACACCATCAACAATAGCTAATCTTCCAATTTCAATATTTGAAGAAGCTTGTCCTGCATCACCTACGCCTACAGCTGAGTTAGCAGGTATATTTTCACCAGTAGTTCCACTTGAAATATCAAACTTTCTTGTCAAGTTATTATACTCAACTTCTACACCAAAAGCTCTTTGTGTATCAGCAGCGATCTGATCACCTTTAAATACAACTGATTCAGCTTTTAATACTGCACCACCACCAATATTTGCTGTGGCTTTGTTAGCTAACGTTTTAAGTCCGATAGCGTTAGATCCAGTTCCTTCTCCAGGAGCAAATGCAGAAAAAGAAAACATTTTACTAGATGTTGATGTTCCAATTTTTGAAGGAACACCTTGCAAAGTGAAATTTTGTGCTGATGTATCATATGCTATTTTCAATGCTGGGTCATTTTCATCCACCCAATCATCTGTTATTCCTAAATCTTGAAAAATGGAAACATCATCATTATGAGCTGCAGCAGTTGTGCCTCCAACACCTCTTGTTAATCCAGTAAAAGTTGTAGCAGTTTTACCAGTATATTGGATCAACTCATTTTCAATCCTTAGAAATCCATTATCATCAAAACCTGTGGTATCATCTACAGTAATTGTAGTCGCTGCATCAGTTATGTTTGATGCATTATTAATTAATGTATGCCTTCTTTCTAATCCTAAACCTTCAATACTTTCAACTAGGCTAACTTCAGGCAGTATGGTAATGTCAGCGTTATTATCGTGAGCTGCAGCAGTAGTTCCATTGGCCCCACGAGTTAAACCAGTTAATGTTGTTGAAGTTTTACCAGTATAAGTAATTTGTTCTGTACCAATTAAAATTGTACCTTTGTCAGGCAATGGTCCATTAGATAATGTATCATATGTGATTGTGGTTTCTGTAGCTGTGAGGTCATCTGTACCGCTTCCAGATGTGTCATTTAATTTAATAGTTGGTGTGGCAGCAGCAGTTGTGCCATCTACACCCCTTTGTATTCCTGTAAAGGTCGTAGCAGTTAAGCCAGTATATGAAAGTTTTTCATTACCAATTTTTATAGTGCCTGTTGCTGGGAAACCAGCAGTTGATCCCACAGTAAGTGTTCCTCCTGCTGCTGGATTATTTGAAGCTAAAGCACCAGCAGTGACTGTATTTCTTAGTTCATCTCTAAAGTCACTTATTATTCCCTCAGTAAATGATACTAATGTAACAGCTGTATCATCGACTATATTGTTAGAACTAAAATCAGTACTTGAAATTGTAATTTCATTAGTGGATGCATCGGTAGCAGAGTAAGTAACCTCTGTTGTTCCAATTTTAATTGTTCCACCAGTTGAAGGAAATCCTGTTACATCATCAACTGTAATAGTCGTTGTACTAGATGATGTTAATGCTCCATTCAATTGCGTGCTTGGTTGCTTTACATCCTTATTCAGATAAGCATGTTTGTTTAATTCTTTTAAAACAATCCTTTTACTTCCAAAATGAGTTGTTTGATTGTCAAAAATGTCTGAACCACCTTCAAAATAGGCGTCAACATCTTTTGAAGATGTGTGTAGAACTTTAATTTTAGTGTCTGTAATATTTATAGCTGCTGTAGAATCTGATTTTAAATTAAGAAATTTATTACCATTTGCATCAGTTCCAGCACTTGAAACAGAAAACTTTGCACCATTATACTTTAAATTATTTACAGTTGAAGTAGTTGTATCGAACTCTCCTGCTAAATAAACTTCTGTAGGAAAAGATGTAGTTGATATAGTATCATCAGGATCATTTACAAAAACTTTTAATGTTCCACTAGCATCTTGAACCATGGTATTACCACTTACAGCTTTTACATCTAAAGATTTTTCAAAAACCTTAAGTAATGGTGAATTATTATAATAACTATGCAATAAAAATTTTGTTTCATCTGTTGCTGCTTGTTCATTAGTCAGTTCTGTAGAAGGTTGCTTATACGTAAAACTTAAAACTTCAGTTTCTTGCACAGCTCCAGTTAATTTTGTTCCAGTTGCTCTAGCAAATAAAGCTGAACTAACCCCATATGTTGATGCATTATTAGTAGCACCATCTGCTGATACACCAGCTCTATTTAATGCATCATTAATTCTTAATTGAGCGTGTGCTAAAAACTCTTCTCTTTTGAAATTTGGAGATGCTACGTTTTCAATACCACTAGTTGTACTAAACAAATCTTCAGTTACAAAACTATCTTTCATTAAATCTACGTTTATAGCTGTAAGAGTTTGGAGTTCGTCATTATTATCTAATTGGTTAAATTGGATTGAAAAACTACCATCAGTAACAGGATCTATTGATAATTTTGAATCATCACCAAGGCCAGCATTGATAGCTCTTTGAACCTCTTTAGCTAATGAAGCTGCGGTATAAGTTCCTGGTCTAATATCTATACTTTTAAATGCAGCACTACCAGTAGTATCATCAACTCTTACAGTAAGAAAATCTTTCCCCCAATATGTTGACTTATTTAATGTAGGGTTCGCTTCATAAGTAGTATAATATTGTAATGGATCAGTGACAACAGTTATAGATGGAGCTGTAGTTGTAAAAGCAGCGTCCTCTAAAACTTTATTTGAAATAGTAGCTGCTTTAGACGTTGTTTTGTTCGCTAAATCATCTAAGAAAAAAAGGGGTTGTGTCTGAGCAACAGATATAATTTGTGGTTTTTCATCAATTGGAATTACCTGCCCAAATCGATCTACAACTAATGTTTGTCCTGTAGGAGAAATAGCTTCTGTTAAAGATGGTTCAACTTCTCTTCCATCAACAATAAATTTAGTTTGATATTTGTGTGTAACATTATCTCCAGATGCAGCTTGGGTTTTTATAAAAAAAGCAGTTGCAATCACTGGATTACCTAAATTGTCAAAGATAGTTACAGAAGTTGATGAATTAAAAGTTTCAGGATTTGATGGATCAAAATCATCAGCATTTGCAAATACAGTCGAAGACGCAGGTAAATTCACAGATAATGCTAAATTTTTAGTAGCTTTTGCTTCACCAGCCTCAAGCTCAAGTTTCAATGGCTTTGCATCTGCAATTTCACCACCTTGAACAGATCCGTCATTAGATACAGGAAGTGCTAGAACAAACTGCCCTGCTGAGTCTACAACAAATCTATCGTTATTTACTGAAAAAGAACCATTTCGAGTATAAACTGTTTGGTTAGTTGTGAGAGAAGGTCTCAATGCGAAGAAACCCTGGCCAGATATCGCTAAATCGAGTGCGTTAAGTGAGGATGTTACGTTACCTTGAGTAAACTGCTGTTTAATGCCCTTTAAAATTGTACCAGAACCAATTGATGATGATGCATTTTGTAATGGTGAAGTCGCAAAAATATCACCAAATTCAGCTTTACTTCTCTTATAACCTGTAGTTGCAACGTTTGCTATGTTGTTAGAGGTTGCTGAGATATCAGCCTGGGATCCATTCAAACCTGTTAAAGCGGTATAAAACGACATTTTTGTTTCTCCTTAAACTATAAATTAATTCTTAAATCTTACTACTTGTGATGGGTCAACTGATCCATAATCTTCAACTTCAAGCATATAGCCATTGTCAGTTTTGGATGTTCCTTCAACTTTAGCAAAAACTTTTGTTGATAATTGATCTGCATCGCCTTGGTTGCCAGTAAAAGCTTTTATTAATATTTGCTTTTTACTTTCAATCATGTCTTTGGGTAAATCTTTCCACTGAAAGCCAACTAATCCAGCTACTTGTGGTCCTAAATTTTCTTCGTGAAGGACTTCTCCTTCCATACTTTCAAAAATAATTTTAAGGTTTGATGCTGTTTTTGGTAGATCTACAACACCACTGATAATTCCTTCTTGATTAGGCCTTGCCATTTTTCCAGGAACTAATACTGAATGTCCCATTAATTGGGTTGCAGAGGCAATTCTTAATTCAGACAACTGATTATTTACATTCTTCATAGTCTCACCCATTTGAGTGATACCTGTAACTGTTGAAAATTGAGCCATTTGAGCAATAAAATCTGCATTATCAACAGGCGCAAATGGATCCTGGTTCTGAAGTTGAACAGTCATTAATTTTAAAAAATCTTCTTGACCCAATTGATCTTTTACTTTTCTTGGAGCAAATTTATCTTTTGTTTTATTAATACCCAACTGGTCTAATATTTTATTTAATGATTGATTTGAAGAGATTTCTGACATTTTTTACCCTTTTATTTTCCTAAATTTATCGTCTTTAAAGTTAATGCTTTTAGCGTTGTTACTACTTCTATATTATTTTGATATTGTCTAGAGGCATCCATCATATCGACCATTTCTTCTTCGACATTTATTGGTGCTTTATAAATATATCCATCTCCATCAGCTAATGGATGATTAGGATCAAAAATTTTAAAAGGCTCTTTTTGAAGCTCAACTACTTTTGAAACATTAACTGTTGATATACCATTCTTTTTTACATTTTCACTATATTGAGTTTTAAATTCTGGTTTAAGAGGTTTATATACCGTTTCTGGGTCTCCAGTGGTAGCTCCAGCATTGGCTAAATTAGATGATATTGTGTTTAATCTTACCATCTGTGCCGCCATTGCTCTACCAGCAATATCAAATATGTTTTTAATCTTCATTATTCGCCTCTAATTGCAGATATCATTTTAGTTATTTTACCATTTAGAAATTTTAACGTAGTTTGATATTTCATTGTATTTTCAGCAAATTGCATTTGTTCAACTGATAATTCTACAGTATTTCCATCTAAAGAAGCTATGACAGGATCTCTATAAAATGCTTTGCCAGAAATATTATAATTTTTTGTAGGAATGTGTTTAGAGTGAGTTGTTTTAATTTCACCAGTATTAGTTACTTTTTTAAATTCATCCAGAAAATTTATATCTCTTGCTTTGTAGTTAGGAGTAGCAGCGTTTGCGATATTAGATGCAATAATATCATTTCTCTTATTTCTAATATTTAGAGCACTTCCAAAAAAAGTAAGTTGTTTTTTTATTGAATCCATGTTCATATCCTAATCGATGTATTAATTGCAAATATAATGCCAAACAATTTAGGAACTATGTCGTAATATTACTTATGGAAACGTTATCACCTTCTATTATAGAAATAAGAAACTCTTTTTTAGAAAAGTTTAAAAATGAAAAATTAGAGATGATTTCTAGGAAATTAGACCAACTTTTTGACGTTGAAAAAGATCCTGTTAAAAGAATAATGTTATTAGCTTCAAGAGTTGAAACTATTAGAAAAAGAATTGAACAAATTAGTAATGATGAAAATAAAACATTAAAAATTGTTGAAAATTCAAATGTAGAGGATAAAAATAAACTTGAGGAAAATACTGAAACAGATGAAAAAACCACTTCAGAAAGTTGGGTTAGAGTAATAATGAAAGAAAGTACAGAAGTAAATGGGGTTAGATTTCCAGAAGGTATTCAAATTGATGTAACAGAAGATGATTCTAAAAAATTAATTGATTCAGGTAAAGCAGCAATTATCTCATAACTAATTTTTTACGTTTTTATGATAGGCATAGATTGTTTCAATTTCACTATCATTTAGACCAGTTTTACTTTTAATCTCTTCTTTTGAACTTCCAGATCGAACTAATTCAATAGCTAAAGTTAAAATATCATCACTACCTTTTATTGCTTTAATATTTAACAAGTTTTTTTCTATGTTTGAAGTGTCTAACATTAAATCATCTAATTTTTGTTTATTTATTTCTGTGATTTTTGACAATGTTTTAATATATTCTGCTAATTCAGAATTATTTATTTTTATCATGTCATGATAATTATCAATTTTTTTACTAGTATTTTTAATAAAATTACTTTGAATAAAAAAAATAAAAATCGTTGATATTGTAATAATTAAAAGAATTGAAATAACAATTAATTCAAAATTTTGAATTATAAAATTTATATACATATTATGTATATTAAAAATATAATTTTAAAATACTACTAAATTGTTAAGATTTTAAATATGAGTTATATTTCTCAGTAATAACTAACTTATTTTTGACATTAGTTTCAATTTCATTGATTCTACTTAAAACATCAGTAATTTTAGATTTAATTTCATCATTCTTAAATCTAGTATTTTTCTCATCTATGTCTTTATACTTTGCTAAATCTTCAGAAATTGATAATAAATGTTTTTTTAAATTAACATTATCACTTTTAATTAAAATTAGGTCATTTAACTTATTAAAGACTTCATAGGTCTCATCTAATTTATTTATAAAACTCATCGCAAAACAACAAATTAAGATTTCATTTCATTATAAGCTTCCATTAGAGCATCTGATATTTTATCTAAATCTAATGGATAGTCGCCAGAAGAAATTGCTTTCTTAATACTAGAAACTTTATCGTGATCTATAGGTGCACTAAAAGCTAAATCATTAATTAGATTTTTATTTTCTATTTTAATATCCGCAGAGCTTTCGTTTCCATAATTACTGACTTTAATTACAGAATCATTAACTTTAGCTGAATTTTTAGACCCTTTATTCTCTAAATTTATTATACTATTTGTAATTTTATCAACCATTATTAGTTCTCCACATTGTTATATACGACATTTATTTTATACATTTTAGAAAAAAATATTAATTTTTTTATTTTCTTTCAAAATTCCTTTAATAACCTTACCACTTCTTTCATTTTTAACTTCTAAAAGATCTCCTATATTACCTGATTTCATAGCAATTCCACCAGTACTTACCTCCATATTTTTTAATTTTGAAATAATAACTACTGGATCACCTTCATTAACATAGTATTTACTAAAAAGATGACGTGGTTGTATAAATTGACCTTTCCTTAAGTTTTGTTTTACTTTTCTACCAATTAACTCTTCTTTAAAATTATAAAAGACATTTTTTCTTGGACTATTTATAAAAATAAGATCATTTTCTTTAATATATTTACCTTTTTCAATTGATTTACTTAATACTAGAATTTGATTAGATTTTGAACTCTTTAGTTTTTTCTGTTTTTTATTATTTGCATTAGTCTTCACAAAAATTGTCCAAGAGTTTTTATCTTCGCAAGAAACTTTAATTAATTTAAAGTCATCATAATATTTTTCATATGATATTTTTTGATTACAATCAGTAAGTTTTTTGTTAGGAGAAAATTGAGGATTAGATTTTATACCTTCAGACTCTAACCATTTTTTAATATAAGAATTAATTTCTTTTCCGGACAATGCATATAAGGGTTTGGGAAGAAAAAATGTAATTAATATAAATAATTTAATTATTAAAAATTTGATACTCAATTTATCCACCAAAAAAATAAATATGTTTTGAATCTCTTTGAAATTCTCTATTATTTGATTTAGTTTTTATTATAAGGTTTTTTATTTCAAATAAACTTGGAAGATGAAGAGTTTTGTTTGCAAATAAAAAATTAGGGTTTTTTCTTACAAATGCATGTTTATTAAAATGAACAATTGATAAACTTAAAACGTCTTTATTAAAGTGTTTAACTCCATAATTTTTTAAAATGATGTCAGATAATGTTTCATTTTTCTTTACCTTATATTTCTTTGAAAAATTTTGATCATTTAAAAATGGATTATTCGATATTTCAGATGATTTACTGTCATTATTTCTATATTCAAGTACAACAAATGGTTCACTTAGAACAATTTTTGTAGAAAATTGTAGACAAATTACGATTAGTAAAAGTTTTATATTATTTTTCATGTGTCACTCTATAAATTGTATTTTCATTTTACCTAATTCAGAAATTTTAATTTTATCATTTAATGGGACTAATTTACTTCTATTATTATTTATTTCAGAAATAAACAAAACGGTCGTATCTAAATTTGATTTGAAATCACTTTGATAATTTTTTTTGACAATCCCAATTTGTCTGTTCCTTAAACCATGTTTGACACCCAAATCAACATATAATGAATTGTCAATAAATTTAAGATTTCCTTCAATTGGTAAACAATCAATTGTTTTTATCATTTCAATTATCCCTTCCGATATTCCTGAGATGACGTCTGAATTAACTTCTACATTACTTTTACTTGTTAAAGCAGAAATAAGTTGGAAATTACTTGGGTACCTGGTTTTAAATTCTTTATCAATAATAAAAGTTCTGAAAAATTTATAATTTGGCCCCTTAAACAAATTTAATTCTATTGAATATTTTGCTATATCATAAGGATTTTCAGCTTTTTTATAAGAATTAACTGGTTCCACTTTAAATATCGGTGCAACAAGATAATCGCCTTCTTCAATTGATGGATTTCCATTTACATTTGATAAATAATCAAATTCAACATTATTAGAAGATTTTATAATTTGATTCAATTCTAAACCATCATATTTTTTTAAACTAATTTGATTATCTCTTGATATGCTATCTATAAAAAAATTATTCCAACTATACATTGACCTTATGACGAAAGATGGTAATGAATGATGGTAAATTATTTGTGGTTTAAATATTGAAATATTAATTGGTTTTTTTTTGCATGCAAATGAATGATTTTTGCTGCCAATAATAGCAAGTAACTTAATTTCAAAATGATCTTTATTTTTTGTTTCTGATAAAATCTTAAAATCTAAAATTTTGGAATCAGATTTAATTATTGACTGATCATTTATAATTGTATTTTTTGAAATACTTGAAAATCCATCAACAAAAGCTCCACCTTTTAATGATGATAAATATAAAGCATCCTCAAGTGCTAATCTTCTAGCCTTTTCAACATTATTATCAATTATTACCGCTCGTCCTGTAACTTCAGCTTTTAAAATATTAAAATCTTGATAAGCAGACGCATAAAAAGATAGTAATATAAATTGTAAAATAAAGTAGAATTTGATTAATTTAATCATAAATTAAGTTCTTCTTGCGTTTCTTAATAAAGCCATCATCATGTCTCTGTCAATTTCAAGAACTGTTTCGTATGTATCATTACCAGTTGGGTTTATTCTCACAGTCTTTGCACCTCTTATAACTCCTTTAACAACTGCTCTAAAAGTATCATTTTGAACCATTAGATCAATTACGGTAGTATTGGAGTCAACTTGAATTCCATGAATTTGTTCAGCTAATTCTCTCATGGCTGACATTCTTGAAGATCTTATAGCCATTAATCTTTTTTGAGCTTGAGTTCTGCCAGGTTGACTAGAAACAACAGCATAACCTACTGCGGTTAAGGTTGGTATTTTTTCAACAGAGCTATCAAAAACTTCTTTTAATGCAACTATTCCATTTGTATTCTTATCAATATTGATTGAGTTGTTTTTTGACATTCTTAAATCTTCGAAACTTTGAATACAACCAGTTAATGATATAATACAAAATGGTATTAAAATTTTTATTTGTTTAAAAAACTTCATTATAATCTCCTAATTTGAGATTAGTTTGCATTTTTTATGCCAACATTGATTTATAAGATTTCTTTATACAACTATCAAATTTAATTTAATTGGCATCATTCTTGCTTCATCTTTTATAATTTGAAAATATAAATTATTGAGACTTTAACTATATGTTTTTATTGAATAAATTTAATCAGGAAGCGTCATGAATTTGACAACACAAAATATATCACATCAATTTTTGGGAATTAACAAACTAAAATCTTTAGCTTTACCTCTAGGAATTTTAGTTTTAATTGTTATGATGGTAATACCATTGCCGTCTTACCTTCTTGATGTTTTTTTTACTAGTAACATTTTATTATCTTTATTAATTTTAATGGTCGCTTTACATACTTTTAGACCATTAGATTTTTCAAGTTTTCCAACAGTCTTATTATTTGCAACAATATTAAGATTAGGCCTCAACGTAGCTTCGACAAGAATAGTTTTAAGCCAAGGTCATACTGGGCCAGAGGCAGCTGGAAAAGTAATTGAAGCATTTGGTTCATTCGTCATCGCTGGAAATTATGTTGTCGGGATATTTGTGTTTGCAATTCTAATAATAATTAATTTGGTAGTTGTAACAAAAGGTGCAGGAAGAGTTTCTGAAGTTTCTGCAAGATTTACCTTAGATGCAATGCCAGGAAAACAAATGGCGATTGATGCAGATTTAAATGCAGGTTTACTAACAAGTGAAGATGCAAAAAGTAGAAGAGAAGAAATTGCAAAAGAGGCTGATTTTTATGGTGCTATGGATGGTGCATCAAAATTTGTAAAAGGAGACGCAATAGCAGGAATTTTAATTTTGTTGATAAATATTATTGGTGGTCTAACAATTGGTCTGGCGCAGCATGATTTACCATTAGCAACTGCTGCAGAAAATTATATAATTTTATCAGTTGGTGACGGCCTAGTTGCTCAAATTCCATCATTATTATTAGCAATATCTACTGCAATCATTGTTACAAGAATATCTTCTAATCATGATTTATCAGAACAAATAGGTTCACAAATAGGCATTAAAGAAGCATGGTTACCAAGTTCAGCTGTTTTGTTTTTAATCGGAATGATACCTGGAATGCCAAATTTTTTGTTTTTAATAGCCTCAGGTTTATCCTTTTTGATATGGTATTATCTCTATAAAAATAAAACTAATAAAGAAAATGAAGACGAAATTTTAGCGGAAGATGGAAATTCTATTTCAGATCAAGCCGAAACAAATAATATTGAGCTAGATGAAATATCAGACAATTCTCAGATTTCCATGCAATTAGGTTATGGCCTCATACAGTTAGTAGATGATAATAATGAAGGACCGCTTATCTCTAGAATAACTGGAGTTAGAAAACAATTATCTAAAGAACTTGGCTTTATTGTTCCACAAGTTAGAGTTAGAGATGACTTAACTTTAGATTCAAATACATACAGAATAAGAATTGGTCAAACAATTGTTGGTGAAGACAAAATTTATCCAAATTTATTATTAGCTATTCCAAGTGACAGCTCACAAACTAAAATAGAAGGTATTGATGTAAAGGACCCTAGTTTTAAAATGGATTCTACATGGATAGAAAAACATGAAGTTTCAAAAGCTGAAAGTTTAGGTTATATGGTAGTTGAACCAGAAGCTGTAATTGCAACACATCTCAATCAACTTTTAAATAAGTTTTCTAGTGAGTTAATTGGACAGGATGATGTACAATCATTACTAGACAATCTTGGCAAGACTTCTCCTCAATTAGTATCTTTAACTGTTCCAAAAATTTTTCCTTTAAATATTCTAACCACAGTACTTAAATCTTTATTATCAGAGAGAATACCAATAAGTGACTTAAGAAAAATTCTAGAAAAATTATCAACAATAAATAATAAAAATCTATCCCCATATGATCTAGCAGAAATTGTTAGACCTACAGTAGTAGGCTTATTAATTCAGCAAATAGCGCCATTGAACCAAGCTTTACCAATCATAACATTTTCAGGAAATTTAGAACAAATGATTTTAAATATAGCAAATCAATCTGGTGAAAATGGCTTGATACTAGAACCGACATTAATTCAAAATATAGTAAGCTCAATAAACAATGCCACAGAAAAATTACAAAATGAAAATAAAAAACCTGTTCTAATTACTGCCCCAGCAATTAGAAAAGATATCTCATTAATGTTAAGACAGCATATTGATAATATAGATGTGCTATCTTTTACAGAACTACCAGATGATAAAAAAATTGATGTAATAGCAACTATTAGCCTTGATCAAGAGAATAAAAATTAGATTAAATTATGGAGAAATCAAAATGACACAACATAAAGTCTTATCAGATGACAGCATGACTGCAATGGATGAAATTGCAAGAGTACTAGGTCAAGATGCTGTGATTTTATCTACAAAAAAAATTGGTGAAAAAATAGAAATAATTGGTTCAAATGATATTAAAGATATTTTAAAATCAAATAAAAAAAATAATAAAAAACCTAATTTTCAAGAATTTTTTTCAAAAGTTCCATTATCTAAAAATCATACTAATATTAATATAAATCCCATTGTAAAAAATGATAGTAATGATAAATCGGCGATTAATCAAAAATTTGTTTCTAAAATAGATTTAGAAAATTTTAAACATGAAATTAAATCAATTTTAAACACGAGTATTATTACTGATTTATCCTCTTTGAATAGTAATGTTGACAGTACAGATTTTATAAGGCTTTTAAAAGAAGGATATTCAAAACAAACAATAAACAGTGTATTTGAAGAATTAAATCAAAAAGAAATCTCAAGATCAAAAGATAATTTTTATAATATTCTGGCTAATAAACTTACTTATAATTTAAAAGATGAATTATTGAACTCTAAAACTATTTTTGTTACCGGATTAACTGGTGTAGGAAAAACATTAATCTGTTCAAAAATTGCTTCTTATCTTCTCGACCAGTCAACATCATCTCATAACAATGATAATATTGAACTAGTAAGCCTTAGTAAATCACCAAACAAAATATCTAATTTATTTCATTTTGGAAGAGTTTTAAATCTAAACGTTAATTCTTTTTCAATAATTGAAGATTTGGATAAATATTTAATAGAAAATCAAAATAAAATAATAATAATTGATATTTCTAAAGATTTTTTTGTTGACAAAAATTTTAAAAATTATTTCAAAGCTGTAATTTTAGATCATGGAAAATTACTTATAAACGTAATACAATCTGGAATAAATTTTAAAAGCTTAGAAAAACAGGTAAGTTATCTTGATGGACTTTCCTTTACTAATGTTTTAACAAAACTAGATGAGATAATGGTAAATTCTTATGATTTTTCAATGTATCATGATTTAAATTGTAAACTTAGCTTATTATCTGGGACAAAAAACATTATAGACTCAATTGCTTTTGCAAACAGCCTTATTTTGGCACAATATATGAAAGAAAATAATTAATACTTATTAAAAGGTAATTTTATGACTGAGACTGTCGCTGTATCAAGTGGTAAAGGTGGGGTTGGTAAAACAACTATCGCTGTAAATGTTGCTTTAACATTAGCAAAAAATGGAAACAAGACTTTGCTATTGGACGCGGATTTAGGAATGGCAAATGCACATTTGATATTAGGAGTTAATCCAGAAAAAAGTCTTGATGATTTCATTAATAAAAAAATACCTATAAGTAAAATATCTTACAAAATTAACAAAAATTTAGATTTTATATCTGGAGGAAGCGCTGTACATTCATTACTTAATCTTGATAACTCAGAAAGATATAACATAATAAAGAGCTTTAATGATATAAAAAAAACATATGACTATATGATTATTGATATAGGTGCTGGAGCAGACGCTTCTTCAATTTCCTTCATGTCAGCTGCTAACAAAATAATTACTGTACTAGTAAGTGAACCAACAAGCTTTGCAGATGCTTATAGTTTAGTAAAAGCTAGTTATTTAGATGAAAAATTAAATAATTTTGGTATTGTTTGGAATATGAGTAATAGTGATTTTCAAGCAAAAAATCATTTTGAAAAATTTAGGTCAATATCTACCAAATTTTTAGATGTAAAATTAACATATTTGGGAGCTTTGAAACATTCAAAATTAATAAAGCAGTCTATATTATCAAGAAAACCGATAATTGATAATCAAAATATAAAAGAGACAGAATATTTTGAAAATATTTGTAAAAATTTACAAAACCTCAAATCAAATAAAAATAAAAGTATTAAATTTTTTGAATAATTAAATGAATAACTATCAAACAATTATTGCCCCTAAAGTTGAAGATTTGATTCAAAATAATCATCAACTTGTTAAAAAAATAGCATGGCATCTTCATGGACGAGTTCAATCAATAATCGATATTGAAGACTTAATCCAAATTGGCATGATAGGATTAATTTCTGCCGCACAAAATTATACCCCAGTTAAAGATGCTTCTTTCAGTGCTTATGCAAGTCTTAGAATAAGAGGAGAAATTTTAGATTATTTAAGAAAAAATTCTAATTTGTGTAGATCGACAATTAAAATGAAAAAATTAACTGAAAATGCTGTTGAACATTTAAGTAAAAAACTTGGCAGAGAGCCTGATACAATTGAAATTGCAAAAGAAATTAATATTGACCATAATAAATATTTAGAATGGGAAGCAGCTTTTCAAGCAAGCACTATTAAAAATATTGATGATATTTATGATGAATTTTCTTATTGGTTTGTAAGTCAAGATGAGAATCCTGAAGAAAATATTAATACTCAAGAATTAAAAGAAATATTAAAAAAATCTTTGGGGTTTTTGAATGAGAAACAAGCAATGCTAATTCAACTTTATTATGTAGAAGAATTAAATATTTATGAAATTGCAAAAATCTTAGAAATCTCTACAGGAAGAGTTTCTCAAATAAAATCATCTGCTTTAAAGCTTATAAGATCAAAAATTAAAGATGAATTAAACTCAAATTATGAATAAGCTGGAAATGCAAATTCAATCTATTGATGTAAGATACATCCATAATCCAAATATTATGTTCTATAATTTATCTTGTAGTTTGTTAAATATTTATAAAGGTAGATGCGATTTATTTTTAGTTAATTCAAATACAAATTTAAAACAAGAACTCGTAATAAAACATAATAGAGCAATTATGGAAGGTAATTTAATAGCTGAGGATCATTTTTTTGAAAAATTCCATACTTTTTTTTCTATGAAATTTGATAAACCTGGTAAAATCGAATTATATGTTACAGAAAATCTTAAAGTTAACAAACAAGGTATATTAGAAATTAATGATGAAATAAATACAATAATTAATAATTATAAAATTTATTTACCACTTCTCTGAGCCTAACTATTTTCTATAAGTCTTTTGGTAACATCTATCTCAGTTTGCAATAGTCTTGAATTTCCTGAGTATGCCTGCTGGTATTTAAGCATCTTAACTAACTCATCTGTAATTTCTACGTTAGAACCCTCCAAAAAACCTGGGATAATTTCACCCATATTTTTCTCTAATGCTATACCTACTATAGGTTCTCCAGATTCTACTGTGGGTTTAAACAGATTATTACCTTCAGAGTTTAAAGATTCCATACTTTCAAAAGAAGTAAGCGGTATTTTTGCAATCACTACTTCTTCATCCAATCCGTATACAGCTTTCAATACACCTGATGATGATACATTTACATTTGTAAGAATTCTGTTATTCCCTAATTCATCAGTTCTATTCGGAGGAATAGTTACTTTATCAAATATTTCTGGGTTATATGTAGCGTTATCTACAACTGGATGAGCAAGAAGATTTAAACCTTGCTGATTTACAACCTCACCATTTTTTGACAAACCTAAGCTTCCGTCTCTTGTGTAAAATCTGTTTTCAAAATTATTTGAACTAGCCAATGTTAAAAATCCTAAACCACTAATAGCTAAATCTAATGCACCGTCAGTTTGCTTAAGTGGCCCTTGAAACATTTGTTTTCTAGGAGAATCATTAATTACTCCCATTCCTGAAAATCCTTTAGGATTATCACTAATATTCTTTGAATATATATCTGAAAAATTACTATAACTTTTTTTAAACGCTGTCGTATTACTATTAGCAATATTGTTTGAAATGAGGGAAATTCCTCTCATATTTGCGTTTAAGGATGATTTAATGATATTTAGCATATTTCTATATTGCAATTAATATACCAAAATTTGGTATAAACAAAATTTGAAAAAAGTTTAAATATGAAATAATAATAACTAATATGTCTTCAATATCAAAAAGCAAGGAACTAATTGTATCAACTAAGGCAAAAGAAAAATTGCCCGTTAAATATAATGAGAGTTCAATTTTAGATTTAGTCGACAATGAAATATTTCTTGAAAATAGAAATGAAGTTAAAAAATATTTACCAGAAATACTTGGAAGAGTATTAGCAAGAACTTGGATAGACGAAAATTTTAAAGAAATTTTTAAAAAGGATCCATTGAAAACTTTGTCTGACAATGGTGTTTTTTTACCTGAAGAAATGTTTTTAGAGTTTCAAAAACCTGATACAAAAAGACCTAAAATTGTTGTTTATGAAAGAAAAGGCAAATCAAACTTTAAAGTTAGAGTAGTTCAACTTCAACTGATAATGATGGCTGGGAGATAAACTTTTGAAAATCAGTAAAATTATTTATTTTTTAATATTAGCCCTTAATCTAACAATAACAACCAATACTTCATATGGCAGTAGTCATAATAGTAATAAAAATATTAAAGATGTATATGAGCACTTAAAAAACAATCAATTTTCTAAAGCTATAAATGAACTTAAAAATTTATCAGAAAAAAACAAGCCAAAGGCTCAACTACTTTATGCAAAAATACTGTATTCTGGAGACATTACTACACAAGATTTTGAAATGTCTTATTTCTGGGCAAATACTTCAAAACTTGGTGGATTAAAAAATAGTTCTAATATTTTAGACAAATTAAATGATTTAATTGATGATGAAAATAAATTGAAAATTAATGAAAAGATTAAATTATTTCTTAATAAACTTGCAGTAACTGGAAACAAACTTGCAATTGTTCAAATTGCTAAATGGAATTTAGAACTTTCACCTGAACCTAACTTTGAAAATGCATATAAGTGGTATAATGTTGCAGTAGCTCTTGGTATAAAGTCAGCTAAAACCAAAAGAGATGAAATGATCAAAAATATAGAAAATCAAAGATTATTTGAAATTCAAAAAGAATCTATTAAAATTTTCAATAATATTAAAAACCTTGGAGGTTAAATATGTATAAAGTTCATTGGATTATTGATGGTATTGCAAATGTTGATGAAAAAAATCAAAAAGATGCAGAAGAGTTAATCAATTCAAAAATTCAAAAATTTTTATCTGAAAATTCTGATTTTTTCGATAAAATAGGTGCTAAAGCTATCCAAGGAAAAGCTTACTTACCTGGTAAGGATGAAGAAAATGAATAATAAATATTTTATTCTAATTTTAATGATTTTGTTATCAATTTATTCACAATTAAGTCTTGGAAGTGGTAAAATCTATGGAAAATCTCAAACACTTAATAAAGAATACAAGAAATATGAGACCTGCAGATTAAAAAAAGTTGAAGTTAATATTAAAGACGGCAAGAAAGATGGATATAAATGTATATTTAAAAGACAATTAAAAGGCAAAGATGTAACAGTGATGCAACCTTCTCCCCAATGTCAAACTAGTTTCAAATGCAAAAGAGAAGATCAGAATTAAATGTTTTATTTTACATTACAAAAAATATGATATGTTTTTCAATTACTTATAGACAAATCTGATAGTATGGTATAAAGTTAAGCCATGGATAATTATGAAGTAAATGTTTTAACTAGAAAAGGTGGTTGGAAAAAATTACCTCAGGAAATTTTTGATAATAAAATTAATTCAAAACAAGATAATTCTGATAATCTTAATATTAACGTAAATATTGATGACGTAGATAATAGTGACAATAAAAATTTTGATAGTAATTTATTTGAAAATTTTACTGAAATTAATAATATTATTAAAAAACTCAAAGTTGTTGAAAAAGAAAAACATTCGTTAATTAACCAATTAAATAACTTAGTGAAAAACTTCGAAAATAGGAAAAATAGCTTAGATAAGAAATTAACAAATATTCAAAAAGAAAAAGAAATGTATGATAAAGCAATAAATTTAATAAGTTCATTAAAGAGCATGTAAATAGTGACTGACTTGCAAAATAAAGATTCGGCTAAATCTATATTCATCGCCAATGTTAAGGGAGGTGTTGGTAAGAGCACTCTTAGTATAATGCTTGCAAGAGCTTTGGCATCTAATTTACCACCTCAAAACATTACTGTTATTGATACAGATTTGCAAAGAACAACGACTGAGTTTTTGTCTGCTAGTAATCCTGAAATTAATATTGAATTTGTACCAATTACACCTGCTTTTGAAAATACAAACATTGCACTTCTTCAACAATTCATTAAGCAAAATAGCTTTAAAAACGGTCATATAGTTATAATTGACACACCCGCTGGAACGTCACAACGTCTCTGGAATTTAGTTGCTGAAAGCTATTGTGTATTAATACCAACTTCATTAAGTAATGCTGATTTAGCTCCTACTGAAAGCTTCATTAAAAGCATGGATAAAGTTAAAGCAAGATATAATCAAGTTTATCCTCATTTGGTAGTATGCCCTAACAAAATACCTTTCGGTCAAAAAGATTACTCCATTATGGCAAAAAGATTATCAAATCATGACGTCGTTATTGGACCAGCTATTAGAGATTTAGCCAGTGTTAGACATTTTTATAATGGAAATTATAATATAAAAGACGGTCAAAATGCTGGAGAAGATTTCGGACGTTTTGGTGACTTTGTAAATAAGTTCGTTGTAAAAGGAGAACTAGATAAAATCTATCATAGTGGTAAAAATGACTTAAATGTTGTTCCCTTTTCAAAAAGATAATTAGTTACTTTTTCTTGATCCTAACTGAGCCAACCAACTATCAGTAGTAATAAATAAAATTTCATGTTCAATTTTAAAATTGGAATCTTTTTCGTGTTTAAGAATTTCTAAGAATTCATTATTTTTATTATTAATATCATTATCCATGCAATTTAAAACGGCCTATTAAAAAAAAATTTAATCAAAAATTAGTTTTTTAAAATTTTTTTTAATAATAATGCTATTATAGTCGTAAATTAATAATATCTATTTGTGGTATCAGTATGACAAGAAAGTCTATTATCGAAACAAAAACATTTGCTGAAGGTGATATTATTTACTCACATAATGATCTTTCTGATTTTATCTACTTAATTGAAAGTGGAGAAGTTAAAATTTTAAGTAAAAACGGCTTACAACTAGGACTTCTTAAGGAAGGTGAAATATTTGGAGAGGTTGGACATATTATAAAAACAGCAAGAACTGTTTCAGCTATTGCAACAAAAAAAAGTTTAATCAAAATTATACATGAAAATGTATTGATGAACAAAATGAATGATGCTGATCCACTTTTGTCAGCTATAATAAGAGGGTTATCTCTAAGAATTGGTGATGCTAATGATTTAGCTGAAAAATATTGGATTGAAAGAGATATATATAAATCAATAAAGGAATAATTTAGATAAGATATGTTTAAAAAACTGATTTCATTAATAACTCAAAAAAAATACCTTATAGTCTTTGGATTAGGATTGTCATCCAGCATTTTTACCTTTTTATTTTTCTTTTTTTCCAATTCCCTTTTTTTTGAAAATGACCCAAAAAAAGAGAAGGTAGATATTTATGAAGTTGCAAAAGAAGAGGCTATCAAATTAGGAAGAATTGAAAATGATAAAGAAGTACCGAAAATTGGTCCTGACGGGAAAGTAATTGTGCCCTCTTTAACATATTATGACATTGGTGGAATGGGACCTAACTCAAATAAATCATTTGTTTCAAATATAAGTGGTTCAAATAATTACTTAAGTATGGAAATTGCTTTCTCATCTTATGAAGGAGAAAAACTAGGTGATTTTTTAAAAGAATATGATCCAGACTTTCGTAATATTATTATGAAAGAAATTGAAAAAAGGAAAACTAATGAATTCTTAGGTAATGTCAATAGAAACAGATTTCTTAATGCTATAAGAGATTCTATGAATGAATTCTTAATCAGTAAAGAAGAGGATCCAATAATATTTAATGCTGTTTTTAAAACATTTGTAATCAAGCAAGGTTAACTTTTTAATAGATATTTTTTTAAAATAGTTGCCAAAAATATTACAAAAAAAACTCTAAACACGTGATGTATGCTCACAAAAACAATATCTCCACCAATAGATAATGTGAGAATACACATCTCTGCTTGTCCACCCGGTGCGTAAGATAAAATTAAAGACAATGAGTCATACCCCAAAAAATTTAAAACATATAAAAATAAACAAAGTGGTATAAAAGAGATCAATGTACTTAAAACTCCAGCTTTGATGGGACCTAAAAATTCCTGTAATTTGATATCTTTAAAATATAAGCCTAAATTTGAACCTAGATAAATTTGTATAACAATAATCAAAATAATATTTGGTGATAAATTTATTATACCAAATCCATGCAAAAAGCTTGAAAGCAACATAGGACCAATTATTGAGTATCCTGGGATAGATAAAAATTTTCCTATGTAAAAGCCAGTAATTGAAATTAAAAAAATAAAAAACAAGTCATCTAAATGCGAAAAATATAAAATTTCAGACGTTTCATTTGTGATGTTTTTAGCAAATAAATGAGTTAGAATTGAAACAATTGTAACTACTATAATAATTCTCGTTGTATTCAATAAAGTTACTATTCTTTCATTTCCACCAATCTCAGATACTAGAAGAACCATTTCATTTAATCCTCCTGGCATAGATCCAATTAAAGAAGTTTTTTTATCATAATTCATGATTATTTTTAAAACAAAATAGGTGCAACAAATCATAATAATTACAAAAATAGGTAAAAGAAACAATGACTTGCCAATTTGATTAATATTACTAAAAATTTCATCTGTGAAATTTGTTCCTATAATACATCCAAGTAAGGCTCTAAATAATGGAAGTGGTTTTTTAGGAAGTTTTATCTCAAACTTAATGGCACATAAAAAACCTATAAAAAATAAAGGCCCTAACATCCATGGAAGAGGAATATCAATTTTGTACGCTACAAAACCACCAAATACTGCAAAAAAAATACTAAAAAAATAATTCAAATTATTTTACCAATATAATTTTAAATTCCTATAAATAAACTTGACCCTTCATTAAAATTCTAGATGTTCTATAAATACCACATGATTTTACCAAGTCTTTTTTTGAAACTAAATTATTTTTAAAATTTGAATTAAGAGCAATTATACAATCTATAGAACCCATCGGATGCTCAATCTTAATAATTTCTGAATTAAAATTTAGACTATTCTTCTTAGTTAACAATCTAAATCCAACCGTTTCAGGAATTAAACAGGAAGATGCAACACAACAAGTTCCAGTAACTGCATGAGTTTCATGACATGAATAAGGAGTAAAATATCTTGAAATTATAGAATTTTTATTAACACTTTTTGATAATAATGTGACTTTAGGCAAAACTTTTCCTTTAATATTGCCCATTCCCATTTTCTTTCCAGCAAGTAATCTAATTTGTTCAATTCTATCTAAAAGTTGTTTATTGTTGTTTAATTCTTTTGAACTTTCATTTCCAATAATATTAAAATCTTTGGCGTTACATATTATCATACAAGTTGAAAGATCAAAGCATGTAACTTTAACCCCATCAAAAGTATCTACTGTGTTACCTGTTGGAAATAAATTCCCTGTAATTTTACCTTCTAGATTATTAAAATTCATCAAAATTTGAGAACCTGTACCTGGTACACCGTCAATTTTAAAATCACCTGAATATTTTAATTTCCCATCTGGCGTTGGAACATCTAGAGTAATTAAAGCATCAGTGTTTATTGATTTTACTTTCACTTGGGTAATCTCATTACAAGTTTCTACTAAACCTTCTTCAATGGCAAAAGGACCAAGAGCCGATAACATATTTCCACATGTTGGAGCATAATCAACATGCTTTCTATCCACTTCAACTTGAGCAAAAAAATAATCAATATCTACATTTTTTTCTAAACTTTTGGATATTATGCAAACTTTGCTTGTTACCGATGTTCCTCCGCCTATTCCATTAATTTGCCTTATATCAGGAGAACCCATTATTTTTAATAAATACTCAGTTAATAAATTTCTATCATTAGGTAAATCTTTTTTATGAAAAACTAATCCTTTTGAAGTTCCTCCTCTCATTAAATATGCTGGTATGGATCTTAAATCATTCATGATTTTCTATCCTTTCAATAATATGATCAGTTAATTTCTCTGTAGACGAGTTTCCTCCTAAATCAGGTGTTAAATATTTATTTTCTTCTAAAATATTTTCTACAACTTTATAAATTAATTGGTTAGCTTTAACATAAATCTCTTGTCCTTTGTGCTTTCCTAACCAATCTAATAGCATAGCTGTAGAGAAAATCAAAGATATTGGATTTGCAATACCTTTATTCACAATGTCAGTTGCTGCACCATGCTGAGCTTGTGCCATTGGTATTGTATCACCTACGTTCAAAGAACCCGAAAGACCTAATGATCCTGAAAGTTCTGAGGCTAGATCTGATAAAATATCTCCAAACATATTAGTAGTTATCAGAACATCAAATTGTTCTGGATTTCTAACCATATGCGCAGTTGCAGCATCAACTAACATTTCATGATAATCAATTTCTGGATATTTTTTTGATATATTTCTACAAGCATTTAAAAAAATACCATCTGTTAACCTTAAAACATTTGCCTTGTGAATTGCATGAACATTAACTTTTTTATCTTTATTCATTAATTTTGCAATTTCAAAACCTCTTTTTGCAATATTTTCAGATGCTTTCTTTGTAATTTTTCTAATTGAAATTCCAGTTCCTTCTTCAATTTCTAATTCACCATTTCCACTAAACATATTTCTATCCGCATAAAAACCCTCTGTATTTTCTCTAACAATAACTAGATCTATTTTGTCTAAAATACATTTAGTACCTTTAAATGCTTTAGCAGGACGAATATTAGAATATAATTTTAATTTAGTTCTTAATTCTCCAGATGGGTTTAATCCACCTTCACTTTGTGGGGGATAATTATTATGATCCACCGGACCTAAAATAATACCATCAACCTCACTACAAAATTTCAAAATTTCGTCTGGAAAAGTAGTTTTATTTTTTTTTAAAGAAGAGAACCCGATTTCTGAATAAATTAGATCTAAATTAAAATTAAATTTTTTAGAAATTGTTTTTAAAACTTTTATTGTTGCATCCACTATTTCAGGACCAATACCATCACCTCTCAAAGCTAATATTTTCATAAATAATTATTTGCCTTCAAAATTAGGTTTTTCTTTTTTAAGAAAAGCTTGAATGCCCTTTTGACCATCATTTGTTTCTGCTGATTCAGAAATCATTTTTGTTTCAAGTTCCATTTGTGTTTCTAAAGTGGAATTCAGTGAATTATGTACTAATCTTTTAGTTTTTCCAAAAGCTAATGTAGGACCCCTTGATAAATCATCAGCTAATTTAAGTGTTTCACTCCAGAAATTTTTATCATCATATACTTTATTTAAAAGGCCCCACGCAAGAGCTTCTTCAGAGGACAAAACTTTATTTGTCATAACTAATTCAAGATATTTTCTAATACCAATTATTCTTGGCAAATAATAACTAGAAGAACCATCAGGCGTTAGGCCTGCTTTAGTATATGCAGAAACGAAGGTTGCACTAGATTTTGCAATAGCTAAATCAGCAAATCCAACAAATGATAATCCTGCACCTGCTGCTACACCGTTTATAGCAACTATTAAAGGAGAATTCATTCTTGAAAATTTTGTTATTGCACCATGAAGATCATGAGTAACCATTTTCAAATGTTTTCCAATGTTGCCTGATTCATGAAAGGATTTTAAATCACCACCAGCACAAAATGCTTTTTCACCTTCACCAGTTAATATAATTGCTCTAATTTTCTTATTCGTATCGCATTCATAAGATATCTCTAAAAGTTCTTTTGCCATTTTGGCATTTAAAGAATTATAACTATTTGGCCTATTGAGACGTATTATGGCAATGTTTTCAATAACTTCAAAGTTTATAGTTTCATATTGTAAATTCATAAATAACTCCAAAAATTAATTTTTAATCTTAGATAATATTTCTTCAGTATGTTCTCCTAGTTTAGGAGGAGACCTAAATAACTGAGCTGGAGTATCTGATAGTTTAACTGGAAATCCTGTCATTTTTATTTTTCTATTATCTGGCCCATCAGATACTATAACCATGTCTGTATCTTCAACTAACTGATCATTCAACGCTTCCTTCATGTCTAAAACTTTTCCAGCAGGGCAACCACTTTCATTTAATTTCTTAATCCAATAGTCTGTAGTATTTAATTCTGTTGTTTGATTAATTATATCATTCAGTTTATCTCTATTGATCATTCTTAAAGAATTAGTATTGTAAAGATCGTCTTCAAGTAAATATTCTAAATTTAAAGTTCTTAAAAAAATTTCGCATAATTTGTCATTTGCTGGAGCTATTGCAATATTACCATCTTTTGTCTTGAACAGACCATAAGGTGATAAAATTGGATGATCATTACCAGATTTTTTTGGGGTCTTATCTGTTACAAAATATTCTGCTGATAAATAAGCCATAAGAGATATTAAACTAGAAGTTAAACTTGTTTCGACTACTTGCCCCTTTTTTGTATTGTACCTTGCATTAATTGCTGCGACAATTCCAAATGCACAATACAAGCCTGCAATTAAATCAGAAATTGGAGCTGCTGTTCTTACTGGTCCAGTTTTTTCAGATCCATTTAATGACATAAATCCAGAAATAGCTTGCGCAATAAAATCAAAAGCTGGTCTTTGACTATATTTTCCAGTACTACCAAAACCATTAACAGATGCTTGAATTAATCTAGGATTTATTGATGTTAAAGTTTCACTATCTAATCCCATTTTGGTGAGAACACCAGGTCTAAAATTATCGACTATTACATCTGCATTTTTTAATAAAAGTTTTAATTTTTCTTTATCATCATTTTGATATAAATCTAAGACAACCGATTTTTTATTTCTATTAAATTGAGCAAAGTATGAACTATAACCATCTACAAATTCTCCTTGATTTCTTACATTATCGCCTTTTGGTGGCTCAATTTTAATAACTTCAGCTCCCATATCAGCTAACAATAAAGTACAAAAAGGACCAGAGATTACTCTTGTTAAATCAATAACTTTTATCCCAGTTAACGCACCTTCTTTATTCATAAATTAATTACCTTTTGCAGTTTTAACATCTTCGAGTGAGTATTTCTTTAATCTTTCTCCTGCATGCATAACTTGCCCAGGTAATTTATAATCTAAAATTCTCTCTGCTTCTTTGGCTATTTTAATTAAATGATTAATATCTATTCCAGTCTCAATATTCATTTCATTCATCATGTAAACAAGATCTTCTGAACAGATATTACCAGTTGCGTCTGGCGCAAAAGGACAACCACCTATTCCTCCAAAGCAACTTTCATATAAATTTATACCCTCGTTTAACCCTACCAAGACATTTGCAAGTCCTACACCTCTTGTATTGTGAAAATGTAAAGTAATATCAAAATTTGGAACATTATCTTGTATTTCTCTAATTGCAGATTTTACAATGGGAGGAGTTGCCATTCCAGTTGTATCACCTAAAGTAACCCCTTTAAAACCAAGTGCTTTATATTGCCTAGAAATTTCAACAAGTTTTTTATATTCAACATTTCCCTCAAAAGGACAGCCAAAAGCTGTTGATATGTCACCATGTACAGGAATACTATTATCATTAGCCAACTTAATAACTTCTTCAAAACCAGTTAGAGATTCACTAATTGATCTATTAAGGTTTTTTTTGTTATGACTTTCTGAAGCTGATAAAAAAACAACAATTTCATCAATTTGACTTTCTAAAGCTCTTATAGCACCTCTTAAATTTGGTACTAAGGCAGTAAAGGTTACATCATTATTTCGATCAACTCCTTGAATAACTTCGGCTGCATCTGCCAGTTGAGGTATTGCTTTTGGAGAAACAAATGATGAAAATTCTATTCGCTTAAAACCAGCTTTGACAAGCTCATTAATAAGCATAATTTTATCATCAGTACTTACTATTTTTTTTTCAGATTGAAACCCATCACGTGTACCAACTTCTGTCAAAATAACTTCTTTTATATCTATATTCATTAAATTCCTCCAATAGATGGATATATTAATTCAATTTCAAAAATTTTCACCAATATTATTCTTAAATGTTGACTCAGTTAGAAATTATTAGTGAACTATATTAATAAAAAATTTTGGAGGAAATAATTATGAAAAAGTTTTTAAAAACTTTTGCTCTTGTGTCTTCAATGAGTATTGTAGCCACTATAGCAAATGCTGACCAATTTGTAAGGATGGTATCAGGTCCTTCTGGAGGTTCATGGTATCCTTTAGGTGCAAAGGTAATGCAAACACTTGAAAGTAACATTAAAGGAATTTCAACATCTAACACTTCTGGTGGTGGTATATCAAATGTTATGTCTGTAAATGGAGGTGACGCTGAGATTGGATGGTCTTACGCTCATACTGTTGCTAATGGTTGGAATGCAAAAGGTAAATTTAAAAAAAATCATAAAAATGTGAGATATTTTGCTACTTTGTATCCAGCAGCTTTTCAGGTAGCAGTTAGAGCTGATTCTAAAATTAAAGGTTTTGAGGACATGAAAAATGCAAATATTAGTCCAGGCAAACCAAAATGGACTGGTACAGCCTTTTGCGAATCAATAATTAAAGATTATGGTTTTAATTTTGAAACTATCAAAAAAAATGGTGGTGTAGTCCATATGGTAAGCTACAAGGAATCAGTTGCTTTAATGAAAGATGGCCAAGCTGATGTTTTTATGGCTGCTACTTCAGTTCCACAAGCTAGTTTTATTGAATTAGAAAATAGCCCTGGAATAAGATTTATTGGTTTACCAAAAGAAAGGATTGACAGAATTGTAAAAAATAATCCAGGTTATATTTACGGTAAAATACCCGCAAGTGCATATAAGTCTCTTAATAAGGACATTCCAACACTAGGTATAGTAACTTCTATGATTGTTCATAAAGATTTACCAACAGATTTAGTTTACAAAATGGCTAAAGTTTTTTGGGATAATCATAGTGAATTCGTTAAAGTAAAAAGCGTCTGGAAAAAAGTTTTGATGAAAGATGCTGTTAACGGAGCTGCAGTTCCAGTTCATCCAGGAGCAGCAAAATTTTATAAAGAAAAAGGCATAATGTAGCTACATTTAGAAGGTGCTTTAACCAGCACCTTCTTATCTAAAAATTTTTTATGCTGTCTTCTTCAAAAAAACTCGTATACAATGAAGTAAAAGAAATAAGCTTTCTTGATGAGCTTATCCAATGGGGTAAAAATAAATCACTTTATTACTGGATTATAATAATTTGCTCATGGTTATCTATTGGTTTAGCCTTTTATCATTTATTTGTTGCAGTTTATGGTACGCCAGAAGGAAGATCCTTCCGATCAGTACATTTGTCTGTAATGATGATACTAGCTGTATTTATATATCCTGTGTTTCGTAAAAAAATTAATGATAAAATAATTTTACCAAATGATGAAAAAGGAAATTTTTTAAGATTATTTGGAAGTATTTATGATTTTATAATAATTATTTCAATAATCTTCGTTCAATTATGGACGACTTGGGATGTTGAAACATTTATGATGCGATATGGAGATAAATATATAGGAGATATAATAGTAGGTTCAATTCTAATATTTTTAGTTTTAGATGGTACAAGAAGAGCAGTTGGTTGGGCGATGGTGTTTGTAGCTGGTTTCTTTATGTTACACGCATTATATGCTCATAAATTTTTTGGTTTTTTTTATGGACCACCAACAAGACTTGCAAAATATATTGATACTTTATTTATGACATCTGATGGAATATACGGAATACCACTATATGTAGCATCCACATACATAGTTTTATTTATTATCTTTGGTGCTATTTTAATCCGCTCTGGTGTTGGAAGATTTTTTGTTGACCTTGCTATCTCACTTACAGGTCATAGGACTGGTGGTCCAGCTAAAGCTGCTGTTGTAGCATCTGGAATGACAGGCACTGTATACGGATCTGCTGTAGCGAATGTTGTAACAACTGGATCTTTCACAATTCCACTTATGAAAAATTACGGTTATAGGCCAAGATTTGCTGCTGCAGTTGAAGCTTGTGCTTCTTCTGGAGGTCAAATAACACCCCCTATTATGGGTGCAGCTGCATTCATAATGGCAGAATTTTTGGAGGCTCCTTACTCTTATGTTATTTTAGCAGCTATAATCCCGGCTTTTTTATATTTTGTAACAATTTATTTCATGGTTCATGTCGAAGCAGAAAAACATGGAATAGAAAAAATTGACAAATCCATGCTTCCAA
Organism: uncultured SAR116 cluster alpha proteobacterium; assembly: GCA_902622745.1. Lineage (GTDB taxonomy): Bacteria > Pseudomonadota > Alphaproteobacteria > Puniceispirillales > Marisalimonadaceae > TMED54. Next base: position 6,082 of record CACNQW010000007.1, on the reverse strand, counting down.
ATGTAATTGATGTATTAAAAAGTGGATGGCATATGTTGCTTTCTTTAGTAGTATTGATAGCTCTTCTTATATATGGATATACTGCAATGAAAGCTGGATTTTGGGCAATAATTTCTGTCATTTTTTTAAGTTTTTTTAAAAGTAACACTCGAATGTCTGTTGTTGATCTTTTAGGTGCATTTGAAAGTGGAATAAAATCAACTGTTCCAGTAACAATTGCATGCGCATGTGCCGGCATAATTATTGGATCAGTTTTTGTGTCAGGTTTAGGACTAAAATTCACTCAATCTGTCATCGACTTATCTGGTGGAATGCTATTTCCATTATTATGTCTAACGGCGATTTCAGCTATAATCTTAGGTATGGGAATGACGACTACTGCAGTATATATAACAGTTGCTGCTTTAATTGTTCCTTCTTTAATACAAGCTGGCGTGACCCCAATTGCTGCACATATGTTTGCTTTTTATTTTGGAGTAGTTTCAACCATTACACCTCCTGTTGCTTTAGCCTCATTTGCTGGTGCTGCAATAGCAAAATCACCTCCTATGGCTACAGCAGTTGAATCAAGTAAAGTTGGAATTGCAAAATATATTGTTCCATTCGCATTTATTTATAACCCTTCTCTTCTTATGGAAGGTTCTTATTTGATAAGTCTATATAGCTTATTAAGTGTTTTGTTAGCATACTGGAGTATGACTTTAGGCTTAGAAGGCTATTTAAATAAACCTTTAAATGTTTATACTAGAATAATTGCTTTTGTAAGTTCAATTTTACTTTTATTGCCTCCCCTTTCAATTTTTTATGGCGTCTCTGGTTTTCTTCTAAATGGAGTTGGACTTGTAATTTTAATATTCGTTTATTTTATTCAAGGTAAATTTAAATTAGGACATGTGAAATGAAAAACATTTTTAAAGGACCTCGAACATTTTGGTTAGCACTATTTATATCAAGCTTAATTATTTTTTCATTGGGGTTGAAACATTTGCATGTAAGTTATTTTAATTTATTTATAATTATTGTTTTTATAGTAAGCGCCCTTTTATTGTTTTTTATATTGAAATCAAAAAATAAAACTAAAATCTATGACGAATAATTTAGATTCGATGACATTTATTGAAATTCAAAATTTGTCAAAAACTTTTGATCAATTTTTAGCTAATGATTCAATATCCATGAATATAAAAAAAGGAGAGATCCATGCGTTATTAGGCGAAAATGGCGCTGGAAAATCTACCTTAGTTAAATGTTTATACGGAGTTGTAAAACCTACTGCTGGCCAAATTTTGATTAATGATAATCATGTAACAATTAATAATCCTAAAGAAGCGCGAAGTTATGGCATTGGTATGGTCTTTCAGCATTTTTCATTATTTCCTGCATTAACAGTTTCAGAAAATATATTAATATCACTTGATGAAAAAATAACAAAAAAACATTTAGAAGATAAAATTTCAATCACTGCTAAACAATGGGGCCTGCCGATTGAGCCTACAAAAAAAGTGTTAGACTTATCAGTCGGTGAGCAACAGAGAGTTGAAATTATTAGATGTTTATTGCAAAACCCAAAACTCCTTATAATGGACGAACCAACATCAGTATTATCACCACAAGAAATAAATCAATTATTTAAAGTATTAAGAAGATTAGCTAACTCAGGATGTAGTATTTTATATATAAGCCACAAATTAAATGAAATTAAACAGATTGCTTCCAAGGTAACAATTCTTAGAAGTGGACAGGTAATCTCTTCAACCAGTACTTCAAAAATATCAACTACAAGTATGGCTGAAAAAATGATTGGTAAGAAAGTAAAAAAAATAACTAAAATTTCTAAAAATAGTTTTTTAAATTCACCAACTGCTATTTCTATCAACAATTTGAATCGAAAGAAATTATCTCAATTTGGTACAGAATTAAAAAAAATAAGTTTCAATGTTAAATATGGTGAAATTCTTGGTATTGCTGGAGTTGCTGGTAATGGACAAGTTGAACTAATGAATGCATTAAGTGGAGAAACATTAGGAAATCCAGATGAAATTATTTTTGAAGATAAAAAAATTGGAAATACTAATATTAAATTCAGAAGAAGTTTAGGACTTGAGTTTGTTCCTGAAGAAAGAAATGGTCACGCAACAGTTCCTGATATAAATCTTACCGAAAATACTTTTTTAACCTTTTATAATGCTTATTCAAAAAATAATAATTTTCTTGATAATATATTGTTAAGTTCAAATATGTCGTCAAGTGACTCTATATCAATTATAAATGACAATGATGTAAGATGCCCATATTCAAATCCATTAGCTGATCAATTATCAGGAGGAAACTTACAAAAATTTATTGTTGGTAGATCATTAAAAGCTAATCCAAAAGTATTGATTATTTCACAACCAACATGGGGTGTTGATATTGGTGCTGCCAATGAAATTAGAAGTAAACTTTTACTATTGGCTAAAGCTGGAAAAGCTATCATACTGATAAGCCAAGATTTAGATGAAATTTATGAAATATCAAATAAAATTTGTGTAATTAATAATGGATCCCTTTCAACACCAAAAATCACATCAAAAATCTCTGCTACGGATATTGGTATTTTAATGGGAATAAATTAGATAATGCTCAAATGATAGAATTCACACCGAGAAAAATCCAATCAAGTTTTTGGACTATTTTGAGTCCTATAATTTCGATTACAATAACAATTTTAATTGGCTCATTAATTTTTAAAATTTTAAGTTATCCAGTTATAGAATCTTTATATCAAGTTTTTGTTTCTCCATTTTCTAGACCTGACAGAATTGCAGATATATTTGTTAAAGCTTGTCCACTTATTATTATTGGTCTTGGTTTGATATTTTGCTTTAAAGCAAATATTTGGAACATCGGAGCAGAGGGTCAATTTATTCTCGGAGCTTTATGCGCAGGATCATTTGCATTACTGTTTCCTGAAACAAAAACTTACACTTTATTAATTTCAATGTTTTTAATCGGTTTTGTAGGTGGTGCAATTTGGGCATCAATACCTGCAATTTTAAAGGTAAGATTAAATGTAAATGAGATTTTAGTAAGTTTAATGCTTGTTTACGTCGCAATGTTATTTATTGATTTTATTGTTAGAGGCCCTTTACGTGATCCAATGAGTTTTGGCTTTCCTCTATCTAAAGTTTATCCTGATGGGGCAATAATTAGTAAAGTAGATTTTCCGTTTATTGGTTTCTTAGGTCAGTTTCATTATGGTATTTTTATTATTTTAATTTTATGCCCATTAATTTGGTTCTTCATTAATAAAACTTTACCAGGATTTCAAATAAAAATCTTTGGTTCATCTTCAAGAGCCTCAGAATTTGCAGGGTTTAATAAAAATAAAATAACTTTTTATGTTTTACTTGTATCTGGTGGATTGTCCGGTGTTGCAGGAGTAATAGAGGTTTCTGCTAATATGGGAAGACTTCAACCAGAAGTATCTTTTGGATATGGCTTTACAGCAATAATTGTTGCCTTTTTAGGCCGTTTAAACCCATATGGAGTAGTTATTGCAGGTATCATAATTGCAACAGCAAAACTTGGAGCCGACAATGCTCAAATGGTTTTAGGAATTCCAAAAGTAGTTACTGGTATTTTTGAAGGTATGTTATTATTTTTTCTTCTCGCTGGTGAAACTATTCAAAAATATAAAATATCTATTAGGAAAACTAACTAATGGAAAACTTATTAATTACAATACTTCTAACATCAATACCAATTTTACTAGCAGGATTAGGAGAACTTGTAACTGAAAAAAGCGGTGTTTTAAATCTTGGCGTTGAAGGGATGATGTTATGTGGAGCTGTTGCTGCACTTGGTTCTGTTTTAATTTTTGGTAATCCATACATAGGTATTTTGTTTGGAGCTGTTGCCGGGATATTAATAAGTACTGTTTTTTCTTTTTTTACAATAACTCTTATGACAAACCAAGTTGCTACAGGACTAGGTCTTACTATTTTTGCTACAGCTCTAACAGGTTTAATTGGTGAACCTTTTGTAGGAAAAACAGCAGCCTCACTGCCTAAATTAGAAATTATTTTTCTATCTGACATACCTTATTTAGGTAAAATTTTATTTTCTAATGATATACTTGTATATTTTGCAATATTTTTAATATTTTTTATCCATTTTGGGTTTCAAAATACAAAAATCGGCATCATTATAAGAGCTGTTGGAGACAATCATGATAGCGCACATTCTATTGGTTACTCTGTGAAGTTAGTGAGATGGATAAGTACTTCATTTGGTGGCATGTGTGCTGGAATGGGTGGTGCTTACATACCATTGGCATTGACACCACATTGGTCTGAAGGAATGACTGCTGGGAAAGGTTGGATAGCACTAGCTTTGGTCGTATTTGCTTCTTGGATGCCTATAAGGTTATTGATTGGCGCACTAATATTTGGTGGTATAACAATTTTACAATTCGTTGCTCAAGCAAGAGGTTGGGATGTTCCATCACAATTTTTAAACATGTTACCTTATCTTGCAACTATTTTAGCCTTAGCTTTAATATCGTTCAAATTAAGACATAATAATTATGCCCCAGCTTGCCTAGGAAAACATTTTTTAGGCAATAAATAATAAAAATTTACCCTAAATTAAAAAATCATTGTTTAATTAAATTTAAACCTTAAAATTATACTTTTATGGAGTCAAAAATGTATAAGAATTTTTTAAAAATTATAACTTTTTTAAGTATTCTTGTTTCACCTTTTTTATTCACTTCAGCATATGCAAAAACTAAAGTAGGATTTGTTTATTTAACAACACCAGGAGATCATGGTTGGACTTATGCGCATGAACTAGGTAAACAGATGGTTAAAAAGGAGTTTGGAAACGATGTTGACATTAGCATCGTAGAGAATGTTCCTGAAGGACCTGATGCAACAAGAGTAATTAGAGAATTAGCAAAACAAGGTAATCAAATAATCTTTACAACATCTTTTGGTTATATGGAGCCAACTTTAAAAGTTGCTAAAGAATTTCCAAATGTAAAATTTGAACATATGACAGGCTACAAAAGAACAAAAAATGTAGCTACTGGTAATATACGATTTTATGAAGGTAGATATGTCCAAGGTGTTGTTGCTGGATTAATGACAAAAACTAACAAAATTGGTTATATAGGTGCTTATCCAATATCAGAAGTAATTATGGGAATAAATGCATTCGCTCAAGGATTAAGATCTGTAAATAAAAAAGCTACAATTTCAGTAATATGGGCTAATACTTGGTATGATCCAGTAAAAGAAGCTGACGCAGCTAAAGTTCATATAGCAGAGGGTGCTGATATTTTAGCACAACATACAGATTCACCTGCTATGCTTCAAATTGCTGAAAAAAATGGTGCTTTAGGTTTTGGACAATCCACTGATATGGGTGCTTTTGCTCCAAAAGCTCAATTATTTGCTTCAGTAAACAATTGGGGACCTTATTATATTAAAAAAATAAAGCAGTTAAAAGATGGTAAGTGGAATACTGGAGATGGTCCTGATCACTGGGCAGGAAACACATGGGGTGGATTGTCCACAAACATGTTAACATTATCAAATTTTTCTAATATGCCGACTGATGTTGCCAAAAAAGCACAAGCAGCTCATGATGGAATTAAAAGTGGAAAATTAAAGATTTTTGCTGGTCCATTAAAAACCAATGATGGTAAAGAAATTATTGGTGCTGGAAAAACTTTAGATGATGGTGCCTTATGGGGTATGAATTATTACCTGGAAGGCGTCACAGGTAAAGTTCCAAAATAAGGATAAAATTAAGCAAGCGATGTTTATTTCATCGCTTGCCTTTTTTCAAATTGAAACATTTATTTTTTTTTATACTTACTTTATTTTTTGATAACACTCTAATTGCAAAAGAATTAATAATTTCAGAAATTAAAAATAAAATTGTAAACGTAGATATTTACGGCAACAAATTTATTTTGAATAAAAATTATATAATCAAAAATGGTGACTTTGTTACAAGTAAAAATCAAAATTCATATTTTGTCTTTAACAATGTAAAGATTTGTTTAGCTAAAAATAGCTCAGTTAAATTTAAA
>CACNQW010000006.1:27500-54491 GCA_902622745.1 uncultured SAR116 cluster alpha proteobacterium | reverse complement strand
TCAATCGAAGAACAGAAAAATGTTGCACTTAGATATTTTGATAAAAATAGATTTAATATTTATTTAACTCATAAACCTTCACTCTTTAATATACTAAATTTATCTGGATTAGTTTTGTCTGGACATACACATAATGGTCAAATATTTCCATTTAATTTAATTGTGAAAATAAAATTTCCTCATGTTTATGGATTTTTCAAAAAAGGGAATACAGATCTATACGTTTCTTCAGGATCAGGTTGTTGGGGACCAAGAATGAGATTAGGTTCTAATAATGAAATCATTATATTAGAATTTGTTTAAAGTATTTATTAATCAAAGTTTTTGAACATTCTACCCCTGACAAAAATGCATCTTCAACTCTCTGTCCATTTACACAATAATCTCCATAGAACATAGGTGGACACCAATCACCAGCAATACCAAGAGGCATTATTTTTGAAATTTTACTATGCTCTAATGGGAAGTAATTCTTAACTTTTGCGTATCTCCATCTATGAATATTTTTATAAGTTATATCACTATTTTTAACTTTATAAATTTTGGTAAATTCTCTTATTATTTTATCTAAAACAAATTCTTTATTTTTTTCTAAATGATCAAGTGAGAACTTTTCATTTGCATGTATAGTTATACAATTACCACTTAATGAATTTTTAATTTTATTATTTTCAGAAATAATCCAACTGAAAATGCTATTTTCTTCAATTTCAAATTTTTTTAAATTCATATCTTTTATAGAAATCATGACACACCAACAAGGAAAATATGTGACATTTTCTATTAATTTATAAATTTGGTTATCCAAGTTTTTTATTAATCCAGCAGTTTGAGATGCAGGAGCTGTAATTATTAACCCATCTGCAGTAAATTTTTTATTATTAGTAATAATAGTAAAGGTGTCATGGTACTCAATACGTTCAACAAGAGTTTCCTGATATATTTCTAAATTTTTTGAAAACCAATATGAAAATTCTCTCATATCTGGATTTCCAATAAATCTGTCTTTTTTTGACAGTGTATTCCAATTTATTAATACATTATCCTTAACTCCAAGCTGGCATATTTTTTTAAATTCTTTCGATTTAGCTGTAAAAAATTGAGCGCCATGATTAAATATAAATTCTTTATTTTTTCTTGTGCTAATTCTTCCTCCAGGATATTTCCCTTTGTCTAGAACAGTTATGTTAAAATTATTAGAATGAAAATGCTTTGCTGCAGCTAAACCTGCAATACCACTTCCTATTACAACTATTCTTTTCATAATTTTAAAATAAAAGTCTCAGCGCAAGTAAAAATAAAATAGAATCAAAAATAACCTTAAAAGTTTTCTCGTCAATTTTTAATAATAAAATTTGCCCTACCATGCTACCTAATATTGTACTAGGTATCATTAGTAAAATTAAAGTTAAATATTCATAAAATTCAAATCCTATAAACATAAATCCAAAAATTTTAATTAGGTTTCCTGTGAAACCAAAAAAACCTAAAGTGCCCACTATTTCCTCTTTTTTAGTTAAATTATTTCTTATTATTATAGCCAATATTGGTGCTATTACACCGACTAACATATTCATAACTCCTGTAAAAAACCCTAGGATATAATAAAAATTTTTAGGAATTCTAACTTTTTTATTTTTCTTTATATTTTGAAATACTATTATTGAAATAATGAATGCACCAATTAAAAACTTAATTTTTTGTGAATCTAAATTTTGAAAAATAGTTAATCCTAAATAAACTCCAAATGGTAAAAACATACAAAAAGGAATTATTAATTTCCAAACCAAATACTTTCTAAATAAAAATACTCTTGCTATATTTGAGGTTAACTGGACAGTACCATGAATTGGTATTGCCACTAATGGATTTATAAACTGAAGCATGTAAGCTAATAAAATTGTACCACCACCAGCGCCAGCAAGAGAAGTGATCATAGCAGTAAAAAAGCTTAAAACTATTATAGAGATAGTAATTAAATAATTATCAAGTATAACGTCCATAAACTATTTTTAAATTTCTTTAAATTTTAAAAAATTAATTTGAAATCATATTTAAAAATTTCTAATATTTTAATTCTACCAATTTTTTTGTTTTTGAGGAAAGTTTAATAGCTTCAATAACCTCAATAGTGTCTTTAGCAATTGAGGCAGTGATTATTGGTTTTTCTTTTTTTTTAATCACATTACAAAAATGTTCAATTTGATTTACTAAAGGATCAGAAAATTTATAAGGATAATTTGTACTAGAAATTGGAGTGACCCAATGCCCATTTTTGGAATGTTGCCATAATTTTAAGTTTGGCAAAGACATGGAAGCTTTTGTTCCACCAATTAAATAACTTGATTCTTCTGTTGATGGATAAATCTCATTTTCTCTAGCTGTTAATTCCCAACTCCATGGTGAAACAACACTGTCAGATGAAAGAAAAGTAGCTATGATCCCACTTTTAAATTCTAAAACAGCTCCAGATACATCTTCATTTTTAAACCCTCTTAGTGAGTTTTGTGAAATTGAAAAAACCTTTATTATTCGTCCAAATAAAAAATTCATTAAGTCTAAATCATGAATTAGATTTACCAGAACAGGTCCAGCTCCATCCTTTTTTTTCCAAACAGCTTGTTTAAAGTAATTGTCAGGTTTATACATTTGGCAATTTATATTTATAGTCCTAACTTTTCCAAGCATATTGTTATCTATTAACTCTTTAGCTTTTTGCATTAATGGATTATGCCTTCTATGATGTCCAACTAAAATCTCAACTTTCATCTTTTTTGCTACAGATATTAATTTCTCGGTGTCTTTGGAATTTGTTGTGATTGGTTTTTCTATCAAAACTGTACATTTATGTTTAATAACTTCAAGACTATCCCTAAAATGTGATGCATTTGGAGTGGCAACAATAACACCATCAATTTTTTCAAATTTAAACATATCTCTAATTGAAGTATAAAAATTTGAATTAATTTTTTTTATGAATGAATTTTCTTTTAAATCAACTACTGCTGATAATACCGCACCTTTAGTTTTTTTTATCGCATCAATATGTTTCAGCCCCATGTCTCCAACTCCAACAACAGCTAATTTAATTTTTTTATAATTCATAAGTTCATGTTATAATTATTTCATATTTCATCAAATTTATAATTTTGAATGTATAGTTGTTTATAAAATAAACAGATCTACAAAATCAATCCGTTTTCTAATATAAGATTCATAAAATTTTAGGTGTTATACTTTTTTTGAAATTTCTAATTTCTATTTTTTGTCACTAATATAATTATTAAGCCAAACGAAACAAAAGCTAATTAAAGTTTCTCTAAAAGATTTCACTCAAAATTTGATCATTTTTGTAATGCTTTAATTGATTATATAGGAATTTTTTCAATAGGAAAAAAAATTTATAAATCACAAACTAGCCATATTCATTTCTAAATTTTGTCATAATTACGGATTATTAAAAATATATTCATAAATCCTCCCAAAATTAGCATTAGTTTTTTAAAAACTAATGCTTATGAATTTTAATTAAAATCATTTATCGTAATTTCAATAAAACCATGTTCAGTTTTTACATAATAATTTTTATTATTCTCCTTCAATATATCATTTTCGTAAGCTATTATAAATCCCATGTTTTTTTTGTATTTTGGAGAAAAAATAATCGAGGTAATATCACCAATCTCTTTTTTTTCATGATAACATTTAAGCTTGCTTTTAATTTTTAAATCATTGTCCCCAAAGAAAACACGATATATATTTCTTTTTTGTTTATTTTTTACATAATTAGTTAAAGCTACTTTACCTATGAAATCATAAGACATGTCTATTGAACAATATTTTCCTAAAGAACAATCATATGGAGTATCTTTTGAAGTCATATCATTCCCATAACTTAATAAAGAGTTTTCAACTCTTTCTATCATATTTGGACATCCAACTTTTATATTAAATGGTTTACCTTCCTTGATTAAAAAGTCCCAAAATTCACAAGCAATTTTCGCATTATCAAAAAGAAATTCAAATCCTCCTTGCTTGCTGTAACCTGTTTTAGAAACTAGAACTTGAGTATTCTTAAAATTAAAGAAATCAAAACTAAAAAAAGGTAAAGAAATGATTTTTTTATCAATTAACTCTTCAGTTAATTTTCTAGACTTGGGACCTTGCAAAGCTATTGTATATATATGTCTATTTTTTATTTCAACATTATGATTTGTATTAACTAATAAACCACTAAACCACATGAACATATCAGAATCAGAAATTGATACCCAAATAGTTTCCTCATCTATGGAATATACTAAAGTATCATTTAACAAACCTCCATCAAAGTCAGTCATAGGTGTGTAATAACATTTAAATTTGTCAATTGTTTCAAAATTTCGACAAGATACATAACGCAGAAAATTTAGTGCATCAGTTCCTTTGATTTCTATTATTTTTTGACAAGATACATCCCACATTTGAACATGGTTGATTAGATGATAATAATCTTCTTCGTAACTATTAAATATTGTAGGCAAAAGTGTCTTGTTATATATTGTATATGATGATACTCCAGCAAGAGCATTCCTTGATGTAAATGGTGTAGAGTCAATTCTATTGGATTGAGTTAATTTGTAATCCATATACAGAAAATATAAAAGGAATAAGATTTGATCAACAACAATTTCGAAAAAAAATTAAAAAGTAAAGAGTTTGTATTTACAGCTGAGACATCACCTCCTGATTCAACAGTTAGATCTGAAATAACTGATAGAGTTCTTTGTCTTAAGGATCTAGCAGATGCAATTAATGTAACAGATGGTGCAAGTGCAAAATCACACCTTTCTTCACTTGTGGTTTCATCTATAATTAAAGATATTGAAATTGAGCCAATTCTTCAATTGACAACACGAGATAGAAATAGAATAGCTATTCAATCTGATTTACTTGGAGCCTGGACATTAAATATACAAAATATTTTATGTATTTATGGAGATCAAGTGGAAACAGGTGATCAACCAGAAACAAAAGAAGTTCGTGACCTAGATACTTTAGGAGTTATAAATACTGCAAATTATTTCAAAAAAGAAAAAAAATTTCCATCTGGCAGATCTATAAAATCAGCACCTGAGTTTTTTATAGGTGGTGCAGATACTCCATTTGAAATAGATGACAAATTTGATTGTGCAAATTTAATTAAAAAAATTGAACAAGGAGTTAATTTTTTTCAAACTCAGTATGCTTTTGATGCTCAAATTCTAAAAAAATATATGGATAGATTGAAAAAATTTAATATTACTAAAAATGCCTATTACCTTGTTGGTTTAGGGGTCATCAAGTCTGCTAAAAGTGCTAAATGGATGAATAAAAATCTTTTTGGTATTAACATTCCAGATTCAATAATTCAAAGATTAGAAGATTCTACAAATGAAAGCAAAGAAGGAATTAAGATTTGTATAGAATTAATAGAAAAATATCAAGAAATTGAAGGTGTTCATGGAATTCATTTGATGGGTTATCATCAAGAAGAACAAATTGCAGAAGTAATTTCACATTTTAAAAAATAGAGGTTTTTATGACTGATTTACAAAAAATAAGAGAACTTCAAGGTAAAGTTATGAAAGACATAGCTGCAGGAGCTCTTATACCAATAATGATGATCGGAGATGAGTTAAATCTATTTGAAAAATTATATAAACTTGGCCCAATATCCTCTAAAGATTTTTCAAAAAAAATTGAAATGGATCATAGGTATATTAGAGAATGGTTATTAGCTATAAGTGCCTCTAATTATATCAACTACAATTCGAAAGAACAAAAATTTTATATGACTGAAGAACAGTTTTCAGTTCTAGCTGATGAGGAAAGTTCATCTTTGATGATTGGTGGTTTTGAAAATTTAGTAGGAGCTGTTCATAATTATAAAATTATAAAAGAAAATTTTAAAAATGGACAAGGAACTGAATGGGGATCACTTCACCCATGTTGCTTATCTGGATCTGCTCGTTTTTTCAAACCAGCCTATTCTATTTTTTTAATTAAAAAATGGCTTCCAAGTATTGATAATGCAGTTGAAACTCTAAGTAATGGTGGAAGCTTCGCTGATGTAGGATGTGGTTACGGACACTCAACTGAAATAATTGCAAAAGAATTTCCAAAAGCAAAGGTCGTAGGTATAGACCCACACGAACCATCAATTCAAGAAGCAAAAACAAATTCTGCCTCTAAAGGACTAAATAATCTAACATATCAAGTTGCTTCAGGAGAAGATTATCAAGGTAAGTTTGATATCATTTCTTTTTTTGATTGTCTTCATGATATGGGTGACCCAGTTAGCGCAATAGAATATGCAAAATCAAAACTAAATACTAATGGAACTTTAATGCTTGTAGAGCCCTATGCGGATGATGAAGTTTCAAATAATTTCAATTTAGTAGGTCAGATGTATTATTCATTTTCAACTATTGCCTGTGTTCCTGCATCAAAATCGCAAAAAGTTGGTTTAGCATTAGGAGCTCAAGCAGGTGCAAAAAAACTTTCTAAAATTTTAAAAGAAGGTGGCTTTAACCATATAACAGTAACTTATAAAACAGCAACGAATATGGTTATTCAAGCAAAAGTTCAATAATATCATCACATATGTTAAGAAAAGAAAAAGTTAATTTTATTTCAGAAGAACTTAATAAATTATACCCTAAAACGCCTACTCCTCTTACACACCAAAATAAGTTTGAATTATTGATAGCAGTTCTATTAAGTGCGCAATGTACTGATGAAAGGGTTAATAAAATCAGTCCACTTTTATTTAAAGTTGCCAATAATCCTTTTGAAATGGAAAAAATATCTAAAGAAAAAATCTACAGTATCATTAAACCTTGCGGTTTAGGGCCACAAAAATCAAAAGCTATTTCAGAATTGTCTAAAATTTTAGTTAAAGAGTTTAATGGTAATATCCCAAGAACTTTTAAAGAATTAGAAAAATTGCCTGGTGTAGGTCATAAGACTGCCAGTGTTGTAATGTCTCAAGGATTTGGATTTCCTGCGTTTCCAGTAGACACCCATATTCACAGATTAGCTCAAAGATGGGGTTTAACTAATGGTCGTAGTGTTAATCAAACAGAAAAAGATTTGAAAAAGTTATTCCCTAAAGAGAGCTGGAATAAATTACATCTTCAAATTATTTTTTATGGAAGAGAGTATTGTACAGCCAGAGGATGTCTGGGCGTTAAATGTAATATATGCAGGACATTGTATCCAAAAAGGATTAAACCCATAAAAACAAAGAAATAAATTTCTAAAAAGTTAATGCATAGTTTTTGTAAACTACACTTATTTCTTTCATAATTTCATCATTTAAATCAACATCCAAACCTTTTATTACAACATCTAATTGTTCATCAGTTGTTGCACCAAATATAACAGATCCCATAAATGGTCTTTTTGTACAAAAAGCCAAAGCCAAATGTACTGGGTGAATATTAAATTTTTTTGAAATTTTCATATATTCTTGAACAGCTTTCATGGCATTTTTATTTACCCTATTACCAATTGTTGACACTCTTGTTATTCTTGAATCAGTTGGCATTTCGTTATTAAGATACTTTCCAGTTAACAGACCTCCAGCTAATGGAGAATAAGCCAACAAAGATATATTTTCATAATAAGACATTTCGTTCATATCTGTGTCGTATAACCTACATAAGAGACTATATTCATTTTGAATAGAAGCGACTGGAAAATTTTCAAATTTTTTTACTGCATCAACATATTTAGTAACACCCCAACATGTTTCATTTGAAAGTCCAAAAGCTCTAATCTTACCCTCTGATTTAAAATCATAAAGTGTTTCTACTATCTCCAAGATATCATTTTCAACTTCGTTTTTATTACCATCAGACGGATTATAATCCCAATTTTTGCGAAAGTGATAAGAGCCTCGATTAGGCCAATGAAGTTGATACAGATCGATATAATCGGTCTGAAGTCTTTTTAAACTAGTCTCTAATGCAATTTTTAAACTTTTCTTATTTATTGGACCTCCATCTCTAATGAATGTATCTCCATTTCCAATAATTTTAGTGGCTAATATTAACTTGTTTCTCAAAGTTGGATTCTTTTTAATCCAAGTCCCAATAATTTTTTCAGTTTTACCAGCAGTCTCTATAAGGCGTGGACAGGTTGAATACATTTCTGCTGTATCAAAAAAATTTATTCCTGAATCAAAAGCTTTATCCATTTGTAAATGAGCATCCCTCTCACTAGTTTGCTCTCCGTATGTCATTGTTCCTAAGCAATAGTTTGAAACTTTTAAATCACTTTTACCTAAAAAATTATATTTCATGTTTTACTCTTATTAAAATTATTACTATTTCTTATAAAATTTTTTCTTTAATACTCTGTATAGATAAATACATAGAACCCCTATGATCAGATACAAATATTTCAAATATTCTTCCATATCAATTAATTCAAATTAATTTTTTCATTGAAATTTTTAACGACTTTTTCTCTCCAAAAAGTATATAAACCTGAAGATACAACAATAAATACACCAAGTAAAATAAAGATATCTAATCTTTCAGAAAACATAAAAACTCCAATAATCGCGGAAAATACTAATTGAAGATATGAGTATGGTTGTATCAAAGATGCTTCAACTAATTCTAATATTTTAACCATTAAAAAGTGAGATATTGCACTTAAAGTACACATAATAAAAACTAAGACATAGAACTCTTTTGAAATAATATCTCCAAAAAAAGCAATCATAAATAGCATAGTTATACTTCCACCAAGACCTGTCCAAAAAAAACTTGTTATGGCGCTATCTTGCCTTGATGCATACTTAGTTAATATCAAATATAATGCAAACATTGATGCGCCAATAAACGCAAAAATTGAACCTGTTGAAAAAATGGTAAAACCAGGTCTTAATATAATAAGTACACCAATGAAACCAAACGCTATTGCACTCCAACGTCTCCAGCCAAACCTTTCTCCTAAAAAAGGTACTGAGAGGCCCGCAACTATAAGAGGATAACATGCTATTACTGCATGCGTTTCGACAAGGCCAATTAATGCAAAAGTATAAACAACAATACAATTGTTAAGTGACAAAATTAACCCACGGGCAAATTGTAAAAATGGTTGTTTTGTATAGGCAATTTCGTGAAATCTTTTTTTTGAAAAAATCCAATATGAAAATATAAAAACTAAAATGAACCAATACCTAAAGGCGACCAAAGAAATTACGTTGTTATTTTCTGCTAAATATTTTGACACTCCATCCATGCAAGAAAACAAAAAAGTAGTCAATATCATAAGTGATATTCCAGTATTGGTATAATTTTTCATTTTATTCTTATAACAGTTAAGTAAAATTATGATATGTAATTAATCAATGTGACTTTAAAAATTAAAGATTTTAATAATAAAGCTAAGTTAAAGTTGATATCAATTGATAAGCACCTATTTCTGCTTCATTAAAAATACTTTTTGCATCATCCATTAAAAATACTGCATCATTTCCATTAGTGAATTCCAAATATAAACAATTAGAAAACTTTTTGTCCTTACCTCTCAAGCTTTCTTCTTTAGATATTTGAAAATCTTTAATTTCTTTAGATTCCCAAATTTCGGAATATACTTGATTAATATTTTTAATGTTTTTTTGAAAATTAATTAAACTTTCAACTTCAATTTTATCTCTTATAGAAATGATTAAACAAAATGCTCCCCTTATACTCCCTTTAAGAATTGTTTTCTTAAAAACAGTTCTAGACATGTCTTGAAAAACAAATTCCATAACAAACTTTGTCTTTTTTGTAGGTTTATTTAATTTCTTTAAATACTCCTCGGAAAAAAAAGTTTTGTATGTTTTAGCCTCATAACTTGTAAAATAATTATAATTAGATTTTAAACCTTGAAATCTTCTTGCAACATTGATATTTGAAACACTTAATCTTTCAAAAAGGTGCTCATTATTATACCAATCTTCATAATCATGCAAAAACTTTTGATTAGCATTATTCCAAATACCTAACAACCCAGACATAACATAAAAATATATGAAATTTGAAACTAATAAAATAAAAAATATAGCTATTATTGCACATGTGGATCATGGCAAAACAACTTTAGTTGATAAAATGCTTCAACAATCTGGTACCTTTAAAGAACATGAGGAACTAAAAGAAAGAGTTTTAGATTCAAATGATCTTGAAAAAGAAAGAGGCATTACAATTTTATCTAAAAATACAGGTATAATCTGGAATGAATTTAGAATAAATATTATCGACACACCTGGTCATGCAGACTTTGGAGGAGAGGTTGAAAGAATCCTCTCAATGGCAGACTCTGTCCTTTTACTTGTTGATGCTGTGGAAGGCCCAATGCCACAAACGACATTTGTTTTAAAAAAGGCTCTTGAAAGCTCCTTAAAACCAATAGTAGTCATAAATAAAATAGATAGAGAAGGTGCTAGGCCTGATTGGGTATTAGATAAAACATTTGATTTGTTTGTAGAGTTAAATGCAAATGAGAAACAATTAGACTTTCCAATAATTTATGCTTCAGCTTTGAATGGTTGGGCAACGAAAGAACATAACAAAAAAACAGATAACTTAAATGATCTATTCTCAATAATAATTGATAATGTAGAATCTCCAGATGATAAATCAAATGAACCTCTACAAATGCAAATAACTGCATTAGATTATTCAAATTTTTTGGGCATTATTGGTATAGGAAAAGTAAAAAAAGGTTTAATTAAAAAAAATCAAACAGTCAGCATAATTGCTAAGGACGAAAAGGTAAAACAGGACAAAGTCTCTAAAATAATGATTTTTCAGGGCTTACATCAAAAAGAAGTAGATGAGGCTTTTTGTGGGGATATAGTGGCATTAAGTGGTTTGGATGATTTAAAAATATCAGATACCATTTGCGATCCAGAACATTTGGAAAAAATGCCTAATTTAAAAATTGATGAACCAACTCTTTCAATGATATTTCAAGTAAATGATAGCCCATTCGCAGGTAATGATGGAAAGTTTGTAACAAGCAGAGTAATCAAAGATAGATTAGATAAAGAAATAAAGACTAATGTAGCCTTAAAAGTAGAAAGTACAGAAAGCGCAGATAAGTTTAAAGTTTCAGGAAGAGGAGAATTGCATTTATCTATTTTAATTGAAAACATGAGAAGAGAAGGTTTTGAAATTGGCGTGTCTTCACCTGATGTAATTTATAAAACTATTAATGGGCAAAAATGTGAACCTTTTGAAGACTTAATTTTGGATATTGAAGAACAATACCAGGGTGTTGTTATAGAAAAGCTTGGTGAACGAAAAGCTCAACTTATAAACTTAACTCCTTTTGAAAATAATAAGCTAAGATTAAATTATGAAATTCCAACTCGTGGATTAATTGGTTTTAGGTCAGAGTTTTTAACCCTCACTTCTGGAACTGGAATAATTAATCATACTTTTAAAGAATATAAACCTTGTGTCATGAACATCAATAGAAACAGAAAAAATGGAGCCCTTGTTTCTATGAGTCAGGGTAAAGCTGTACCATACGCTTTATTCAACTTACAAGAACGGGGGAAATTAATTATACCTAGTAACATTGAAGTATATGAAGGGATGATAATTGGTTTTAATTCAAGAGAAAATGATCTAACTGTTAACCCACTAAAAACAAAACAATTAACTAATTTTCGTTCAAGT
The DNA here is from genome assembly GCA_902622745.1 of uncultured SAR116 cluster alpha proteobacterium. Lineage (GTDB taxonomy): Bacteria > Pseudomonadota > Alphaproteobacteria > Puniceispirillales > Marisalimonadaceae > TMED54. The sequence continues at coordinate 42,783 of CACNQW010000006.1, read as the reverse complement.
GGCGCTGATGAAGCAATAGCTTTAACACCAGAAACTAAGATTACATTAGAAAAGGCAATTGAGATGATCAATGAAGATGAATTAATTGAGGTTACACCAAAAGAAATAAGACTTAGAAAAAGATATTTAAAAGAACACGAAAGAAAAAAAGATCAAAGATCAAAAAATTAGATTAATTTTTTTTTGATACAAATAAGTCTCTAATTGTTGCAAAAAACAAAAACCAAGACAAACGCAATTTACCCAATATTGACTTATTTTTTTTCAATGAATTGTATTGATCTATGCCACAAGATGTTTTTACAAAATTATCAACTGATAGTTTTTTCATTATCATTCGATTTTCTTGAATTGAAATAGATAATGTTTCTAAAAAACTTTTTTATCTTATTATAATTGAAATAGCTAATGCAAGCTAACAAAGCCAATAAAAAGGATGACAAAAAACTAGTCGAACTTATACACATAACTTTATTATAACCTTATTTAATTTCATTTGCAATTTTGAAATTATTCCCCTAGAAAAAAGTTCCCATATTCATTATTTATTTTTTAAATACAATAATGGACTATCTTCCATTTCTAACTGCATAACATCATTAAATTTATTAAAAAAAGTACACAAAGTTATACGAAATGTTAATTCAACCATTTGCTCCTCAGAAAAGTATTCTCTAAGTTTTTCAAATACTTTATCTTGAATTTTATTATGATCTTTTGTGATCTGAACAGCATAGTCACGTACTAAAATATCTAATGGTTCTAAACCAGGACAATCTGTTTCCAATATATTATCAACCGTAACATTTGATAATCCCTCAGATATCAAGTTTGGTGCATGATGTGCCACACAATAATCACATTTGTTAATTGCAGAAACAGACACAATTGCAATTTCTAAATATCTTTTGTCTATAATTGGCTTATCAGCCATTTCCATCAACATACTCATCATGTATTTAAATATAATTGGTCTATGAGCAAAAACTTTTGCTTGATTAGAAAATGGTCCATAATTTTCAATAAATTTTTTATATATAGGACGTATTTCTTTTGAAACTTCGTCAATTTGTATGTCTCTGACTCTAGCCATATTAAATCTCCATTAGTTAAATAATTTTAAAAGATATGTTAATCTTTTTTGTTAGAAATCCAAACTGTTTGAAAAGGCTTTAATTTTAATATTTTTAAATTATTCAAACTTTCGTCAGGCTTTAGAAGATCAAACCATAATTGGTTCTCAAATAAATTAATCTTACTTAATTTTAACTCTCTTACAACTGAAGATATATTCGTTATAGCAAAAATATTTTGGCTTCTATCAATACTCTGTCTCCAAACACCAAATAATTTATTCCCAAGAGTTAGAGTGTATTGTGTTGCATTTGGATGAAAGGCAATTTGTTTCTGCCTCAGAGATATAATTTTCAGTATTTTTGAGTATATAATATTTTCTAAAGAGTTTTTATTTTTTAATTTTTTACTCAGATCACTAAAATCCCACTTGAAACGATTTATATTCCTTTTAATTCCTGTTTTTATGAATGCTTTTTGGTCATTAGATGTTCCAAATAGTGAATTAAAATAAATGGCAGGAACACCCTCTAACGCAAGTAAGATTGAATGTGCAGCAATATATCTTTCAACTGCAAAAATTCCATCTTTGTCAAAATCTGTTCGTTTTAATGCGTCGAACAAAGTGATATTAGCTTCATATACTTTATTTTTAGATTCAACTTTTCTAAAAGAGAATTTCCCACCATTTTTTTTTAATCTTTTAAAAAGTTTATCTAAAATAATATTGTCTAAAATACCTTCAGCTGGCCTCATTCCGATCCCATCATGAGATGCAATAAAATTCAGATAAGCATTATTAATTTGTGCAGGTGGCATACTTTTACTCCAACCTGATATTTTAGAACTATCCTCAAATAAAAAAGTATATAAAATCAATGGAGGCAATGGAAAGTTATAAATCCAATTTGCTTCATCATTATTCCCAAAATAGCTTAAATTTTCTTTTCTAGGTAAATTTGTTTCTGTTACAACTAATGCATGAGGATTTATGTAATTAACAATTAATCTTAAAAGTTTAACTATTTCGTGCGTTTCTGATAAATTAACACAAGATGTGCCATTTTTTTTCCAGATAAATGCTACTGCATCTAGCCTAAAAGTTATTACTCCCTTACTTAAAAGCAAAAGAACAATTTCAATAAACTCGATCAAGACAAGAGGATCTTTGAAATTTAAATCAATTTGATCATGACTAAATGTACACCATAACTTATTATTCTTCTTTTTATAGTTATATATTTGAATTAACTTATGGTCTCTAGGTCTTATCACTTTTGAAAAATCAAAATTATCATCAATTGTGAAAAAAAAGTTTTTGTAATCTTGTTTTTCTTTGATAAATGAATTGAACCATTTGCCTTTTATTGAAGAATGGTTCAAAATCAAATCTACCATTATTGACGCATGATTCGACAATGAACGTATGTCGTGCCATGTGCCTAAGTCCTTGTTTACATTTTTATGATCTGTTACTGAAAATCCTCCATCACTACTTGATGGATAAAATGGCAATACATGTAATATTTCGAAGTAGTTTTTAAGATTTTTTTCAAAAAATTTTTTAAGAACTTTTAAAGGTGCTTTGTTCTTAACTTTTAAATTATCTCCATATGAAATTAATACTGTAGTTTTTTCAGAGACAGTTATTGATTTTAATTTGTAATTCTTTTGAAATTTTTGTAATAAATCTAAAATTATTTCGGAATAATGTTTTATACTAAATTCAACTTTCTCATCCCTATAAATAAATTTTAATTTTTCATTTATTAAATGATCTATTTTTTTAAAATTAGGCTTTATATTTTTCATTATCTAACTCAACCTTTTGCTTCAGCCTATTCATAAAGTTTGGAATTGCACTGTTAACTCTGCTCCAAGTTGGTATAAATGGAGTATCCATTGGATTTTCAAAAAAACTTTCTCCAGCTTTCATTATATTTAAAGCAAACAATTCAACAGCTTTTTCTTCCATATGAGAATCATATTTGAGACCATTCATTAAAGCATCACTTCTGTAAATATCAATCATGTCTAATGCAGTTCTATAATATGTTGCTTTTATTGAACGAAATGTTTCAAGACTAAAAGAGTTACCTTGAGTAGCTAATTTTTTTATTAAAGTTTTTATAATATCAATGGACATTTTAGATAAACCTTTTGTTTGGTCATCAATAGATAAATCTTGATGTTTATGATCATATGTATCAGCTAAATCAACTTGGCATATCCTATTTGAAGCTTGATTCCGATACATCTCGGATAAAATCCCAATCTCTATTCCCCAATCACATGGGATTCTCATATCAGCCATTAAGTTTCTCCTAAATGAAAACTCTCCAGCCAGTGGATATTTAAATGCTTTCATGTAATCAAGATAATCGTTATGACCAACAGTTTTTTCCATTGCCATGAGAAGTGGTGTAACTAATAATCTTGAAACTCTACCGTTCATTTTACCTTCTGAAACTCTTGGATAATAACCTTTACAAAATTCAAAGTTAAATAGTGGATTTACAACTGGATAAAAAAGTTTAGCTAACAACCTTCTATCAAATGTTAATATATCACAATCATGAAAAGCTATGGACCTCGCCTCACCTCTAGCAATAGCCATACCCAAACAATACCAAACATTTCTTCCCTTTCCTAACTCTTGAGGAGCAAGTTCATAATTTTTTAACTCCTGATCCAGCTCTGAAAGATTAGGGCCATCATTCCATAAAATAGTATAAGGACAGTCAAGTTGATCAAAAAATTTCCATGCCCTTTTTGCTTGCTCTTCATTAGCTCTATCTAGCCCAATGATAATATGATTTAAATAATTCGTTTTGCTAATTTCACTAACTATATTTGGTAATGCACTACCTTCTAATTCAGAATAAAGACAAGGAAGAATAAGTTCCATTTTTCTATCTTTAGAGAATTTTTTTAGATCTTGTTCTAATTCATTAACATCTCTATTAGAAAAATCATGCAACGTTGCAACTACACCATTTTGTGAAAATTCGCTCATTTGTTTTTTATTTCTTCTATTTTATTTAAAGTTTCATTTACAACCTCTACCCAACCATAAGGAGCTTCTTGCGTTGAAAAAATACATTGATTTTTAAAGTTCATTTTCTTTATTGGGCCATTTTTCACCAAACATGGAAAGTCGCATTTATCTAACATATCAAAATCATTTTCGTTATCACCTACACAAATTAACACATAATTCTTTTTAGTTTGTTTTGACAAGAGTGATACAAACTTTTTCATTGCATTACCTTTTGAAACTTCATCTCCTAAATTTAAAACTCTTCCACCAAATTGAATTTTTAAACCATTTTTTTTTATAATTGTTTTTAATTGTACTTCTTGATCCTCGTTACCTTCAAAAATAAAGGGAAATGAGAATTTTCTATTTAAAGCTTTAGGTATTTTATCTTTAGGCAAACCTAAAATTTCTATCTGATTCTGTAAGGGTTCATTTTCTAATATTAGGCATTTTTGACGAAGGTTCATATCTACATTTTCGATAAAATTTTTTAATATAATTTCTTTACTTCTACTTAAAATAATTTCTTTATTTAAACTATTACTTAAAAAGTTTAAACCTTTAATACAAGAGCCATTTTCACTAATATAAATTTTAGGAATATCTAAATCTTCACATATTTCATTAAGTTCCAAATCTGTTTTACTGCTATTAGGAATTATATTTATACCTTTACTAATACAGTCTTTAATAAGATATGAAGCAGCGTTAAAATCAAAAGTTTTTTTATTTAACAAAGATCCGTCAAGATCTGTAAATAATAAAATATTATCAAAGTTCATAATATACTTTTAACAGACATTTTAAATTACAAAAACATGTTTGATTTAAATCTTATGAATATTAAATTTTTGCTTAATTTTTAGGTTTTAATACAAAATACAAAATCACTATATTAAATTTAATGTAATTAAGACTACAAAAATATATCTTAAACCTTTTGCTATTGTTACTAAAATTAAAAAAGACCAAAGAGGTTCTTTTAATACACCTGCGACTAATGTAATAGGATCTCCTATAACCGGTAGCCAACTAAATAAAAGTGAAAAACGTCCATATTTTCTGTAATACTTTTGCCCTTTTTCTAACTGGTTAACTTTAATCGGGAACCACTTTTTTTCTTTATATTTCAAACAAAATTTTCCTAAGTACCAATTTACCAGCGAGCCAATAACATTTCCTAACGTTGCTACAAATATCAAATAAATTAAGTTATTTTTATTAGAAGTAAGTTGAAAAGCCAGAACTGCCTCTGATTGAGCAGGTAATAAGGTTGCCGCAAAAAATGAACTTAAAAATAAAGAAAAATACACTTGTGAGTCAATTATTTAAAATTATTAATAGATTATTGCAAAACATACTAATTATTAAACTTTTATTTTGTAAATTGTTATAAAGAAACTTTGGATTTTCTGCTTAAGAACATAGTAATTTTTATATTGAATATAGTATTGCTAAAAATATAACCGAAATAACTATCATAAAAATAAATTTTTTATAAACATCAAACATCGAACACAGCTAATCACTTAATTCTTAGACAGTTCTTCTAATATAGGACAATTTGGTCTGTCATCGCCGTTACAATTACTGGCCAAAAAGCTTAACTCATTTCTTAAATCTCTAAGATCCTTTAATTTACTATCAATTTGTGTAATTTTTTCTAAAGTAATTTTTTTAACTTCTTTACTAGTTCTATTTTTATCTTCATATAAAGACAATAATTCTTTACATTCATTTATACTGAAGTCAAACTTTCGTGCTTTTCCAATAAATTTAAGTTTAGCTACTTCTTCACTTGTATACTCTCTATAACCTGAGAAAATATTTTGCTGAGGTTTAACTAAACCTATGTTTGCGTAATACCTTACAGCTTTGACAGTTAAATTTGATAATTTAGCAGCTTTTCCAATATTCATAATTTTTTTCCTTTACCTTCCCCTTACAGGAAGGTGTATATAATTAAATCATGGGTCAATTAATGTCAATACGAAATATCTTATCAATAAATTGGACTTGTAATCATACTTGGTTTCAAGCATCTAAAAATACTTCTTGGTGCTTGTTAGGATGTTGCATTGGAGATTTTGGAACAATTGCATTTTTTCAATTTACAGAAATTGCCTGGCCTGTTTTGGCAATCATGTCATTAGCAATTATAAACGGTGTATTAACATCTATAGCACTTGAAACTTATGTACTTTCAAGACAAATGTCTCTCAATATAGCTTTCAAGACAGCTATAGGAATGTCACTTGTTTCAATGATTTCTATGGAAGTTGCGATGAATGTTACAGACGTCATTTTTACTGGAGGAGCTATCTTAACTTGGTGGGTTGTTCCTCTGATGCTGATAGCTGGATTTATTACGCCACTTCCATACAATTATTGGAGGCTTAAAGCCTTAGGAAAAGGATGTCATTAATGTATTTTAAAAACAAATTTTTCATCTTTTCAGTCTTGGTCATACTACCTTCATTATATTCTTTTATCATATACTCCAATAAGTCAAATGCTAGTATAAATTTAAATATAACTGACAATTCGGTCATAGCAAATGGTAAGAAAATTTATGCTGATAATTGTGCATCATGTCATGGTGTTAACTTAGAAGGACAAAAAAATTGGATGTCACGATTATCTGATGGATTGATGCCAGCACCTCCTCATGACGAAACAGGTCATACATGGCATCACCCAGATAGATATTTATTCATGGTTACCAAATACGGAATTGAAGAATTCATTGGAGAAAAATATCCTAATAACATGCCTGCTTATAAAGATATATTAAGCGATAAAGAAATTATTGCTTTACTATCCTATATAAAGAGCACGTGGCCTTCTAAAATTCTAGAAATTCATAATAATATTAATTCTAGATCAAAACGTTAAATTAAGGAGCAACAAAATGTTAAAAATTTTATTAACTTTACTATTTTCTTTCTATACAACTATGTCCTACTCTCATTCGCAATTAACAGATATATTTCCAAAAAATAATATTATTTATACAAAAACACCTTCGAAAATCGAGTTGACATTTAGATCAAAAGTAAAACTTATTAAAATAGATCTAAACAAAACAACTGTAGAGAAAAGTATGATTAAAATAGATCTTAAAAAATATACTGAGAGAGCTAAAAATTTTAAATTACCAATGCCTTATATAACATCAGGAAAATATAATATATTTTGGAGAGCTCTAAGCCCTGATGGACATATTATAAAAGGAAAGTCTGAATTTGAAGTAAAATAGAATGGTTTTAGACTTTTGGACATATGTTAATCCAATTTTAAGAATTTTGATTTATTTAGTTGCTCTAATTTCGGTAGGAACGATCTTGTTTAATTTCCATTTCGAAAAATATTTAGATAATGATATTAAGCATTATTGTTATAAAATTTTAAAAAGTAATTCAGTCTCCGGTATTTTATTAAGTATTATTGTTTTTTTTTCAATTGCTGGAAATCTTGGTGGTGACATAGCTAGTATTTTAAGTGTAGATCTTATATATTTATCTCTTGAAACCTTACAATCAAAGTCTATCCTATTATTATTTATTGGCTTTATACTGTTATATTTTTCAACTACAATTTTAAATTTCTTATCAAAAATATTTTGCTTTTTAGGTGCCTTTGTTCTAGTAATTTCATTTGTTGTTGTTGGTCACTCATTTTCATCTGGAATATATTCACAATTATTAGTAATTGTTCATGTAATATGCATTTCTTATTGGGTAGGTTCTTTTTTACCACTTCGTCATATGTGCACAATAAATAATTGTAAAAATTTGTATGAAGTTGCACACAATTTTGGAATATATGCTGTTCTATATATAAGTTTATTAGTAATAACAGGTTTAATATTTTCTTATATACTCCTTGGTGGAGTTTCTCCATTAATAACATCATATTATGGTAATGTTTTATTAATTAAAATATTATTGGTTTCAATAATACTAATGATTGGTGCAATAAATAAATTTAAAATTGTACCAAATATAAAAGTAAATCAGCTTGATGGACAAAACAAACTCAAGAGTTCAATAGAAATAGAAATAATTATAACATTTTTGGTTTTACTTTTAACTAGTATACTTACAACTTCACTAACAACACCATTAGGGGTTTAGTTAACTTTTCTAAATAAAACATTTCCTTTCCTTCAAGATTTAAATTTTATTAGATTTTTAACTTAGTTTTTTTTAAATGGTAATGAAGAATGATGAAGATTGATTACTAAACTTTGCATATTTTTTTTTATATAACCAAACGTATACTCTACTTTAATTTCGTTATCATCATTTGAACTTTTAAAGAAATAATTACCCATTGCAATAGCATAATTGTCTAAAATAATAATATTTCTGTCTTCATAACGAATGCTATCCCAACATTTTAATGCAAAGCCTTCGTCTTCTTGAATTGACCCTTTTATAAAATAAGATAGTGCTTCATCAAAAGTATTTCTAAATTGATTTTTACTTGCTAATGTAGGTTTAAATAAAACTTTATCAAAATCATATGCATAAAAGTTTTTTACAAAATTATGCGCATAATCTTTGTAATTACCACTTTCAAGATATAATTTTCCAATTTTAATAATATTTTCTGCCCATAAATCTTGAGCTTTTATAATTTCTTGTTCACTGATTTTCATATTTACCATTAAGAATATGCTTTATAATTTGAAAATATAAAAGCATTTTATTATGCCTATCAAGAATATTATATTTTCAAAGACTAGATTTAAAATCCTAATATGAAAATTTATAAATAGAGTATTCAACACTTAATCTTTAATTGCTATGAAATAAAGCAAAATGTTCATATCTAACTAATAAACTTGTTTTTTTTGGATATTTATCTTTTAATAATTATAAAGATTTTGAATTGTCATTATTTTTTAACTTATTACTTTTATAATCTGTTTTAAATTAGTTTTTTTTATGAATTTTATCTCTGCACAATTACCAGATAATGAAGAAAGAAGAGCTGAAGCGGTTGAAAGAACTGGCCTTATAGATTCTAATCAAGCAAGCCTCTTTAATATCTATTGTGAATTAGCTAAAGATATTACTGGCTATGAAGCTGTATTATTTCAATTGTTCGATAGTAAAGAACGCTGTTACTTAGCAGAGATACAACCTGAAAATAATGAAACACAAAATTTAAATACTCGTAGACCAAAAGATGGAAGTGTTTGTGCTCACGTTTTGCTAGACACTAAACCGTTAATTGCTTTTGACGTCACTAAACATGAAATTACCAAAACGCACAGCAACGAAAAGGGTGTTAAAAGTTATATAGGATTTCCAATTATTGACAAAAACAACTATGCACTTGGCATGGTTTGTATGATGACATTTTCTAGAATAAAAGAATTATCACAAGATAAAATTGACTTAGTTGAAAAGCTTATTAAAAAAGCAGCTCATCAAATAGATGTAATGAGTGATCAAAAACAGTTAACATCTGATAGATTGATTAATGCTATAGATATTTTTAATCAGGAAACAAATATAAATGATATGATAGTTTTTAAAAATTTTATTCATGTATGCAATAAAATGGATGTATCAAAAAATTTTGAAAAAACATTAATTGAGAATGACCTATGTACTATTGATTTTAAATCAAAGTTAGAATTAACTGATAAAGGTAAAAAAATTCAAGATAACATGGGGCTACATACAAAAATAATGAATAATATTAAACTTGAAGGTAAACAAGCTAATGACCTGATAGAAGGCATGTTAAATGAGCTTTAATAGGTAATATATGTACGCGAAAGTTTTTCAGTATAAATTTCCATCCATAACTGAGGCAAAAGTTGCTGCGTCATTTTGTTCTGATAATCTTGGAAAACAAATTACAAAATTTAATTTTCAATCCCTAAATATAATGATCGGGAAAGAAGGTGATCTCTCAATTTTTATTAAATTTAATACTATAGATAAATTAAAAAAGTTTGAAAATGAATCCAATCAATTCATTGAAGACCTAAAAAAAACCTTTGTATTTAAAGAAAATCAATATGCTGGTGTTTTTGTTTATAATTATGAATCTGAAGCAACATCTGCTCAAATCAAAATGACTGAGCCTGTTTAAAAATTAATAATTACCTATGACAATAATGGAATTAAGTTATTTAAAATAAGTCAGACCCACTTTTATTAAACTTAATTAAAAACATCTGATTAAAACATTGAATTTGTTATTATTAAAATTACATATAAATATATGAATGTTACCGTCAAATATCTCATTAAACAAATCCTGAATTCACAGATAAGATTATATGTGTTTTCTGGTTTTGTCTTAGGTTTATATCAATTAATTTTATGGATTAAATATTAGGAGTAAAAATGTTTGGATTAGGAGTTTTAAAAGGAACAATAATAGGTTTGGGTATTGGTATAATAGCAAGTTTTGCACTTAAAGAAGCTTGTAAAAAGTCAGATAAAAATAAAATTGATAAGTCTCCAAATTTAGAAGAATAAGTTACCTATATAATTAAGTTATTATGCAAATTTCATATTTTTTTATCTAAAATATCTGCATAAGAAATATGTAAATTTAAATATTAGTAATTAATTTAATTTATATGTTTGACTTAACTAGGATTTTAATTTTTCCTATTTGTATCTTGTAAATAAGGAGATTATTAAATGTCAAAATTCTTAATTCATATACATAGTGGCCCTGACCTAAAAAATAAAGCTACTCTTGGAATGCTAGTGGCTATAACAGCACACAAAAAAGGTGACGAACTTAACATTTTTTTGGGTGCTGACGGAACACATTTATTAAATATAAAAAATGAAGGTGAAGTTGTTGGTCAGGGAACTGGAGATTTGAAAAATCATTTAGATTATTTAAAAGAAAATAATATTAAACTGTACGTTTCAGGAATGTCCGCTAAAGCTAGAGGTTATGACGAAAGTTTACTTAATGGTTTCAATGCTGAGTTCGCAATGCCAGATAAACTTTTAAACCTTTCAAGAGAGAGTGATACTGTACTTTGCTATTAAAGAATTTATTGATGAAATTCGAAATTAAAATCATTGAGGTGATTTTAAAATATGGATTTAAGTAAATATAAGTGGAAATACAGAATTCTCGTCTTAAACACTACTTGTTATCAAGACAAAGAATATATTAAAAGTAGAAATTTATATTATAAGCATATAAATGATTTTAAAATAAGAAACGTCATACTTTTAGCAAATAGAAAAAAAGGATTGAAGTTTAGTGTCAACTTAGTTGGTTTGGATGGAACTTTAAAATTAAAGAGTGAAACACTTACCCCTAATAATTTATTTAAAATAATTGACAAAATGCCGATGAGTCAAAAAGTTAATGTTTTATAGTTTATTTTTCTCGACACTTCCTCTCTTTGGCTTAGTATTAATTGGCTTTATTTCAGGTAAATTTGATTTATTAAATAAATCAGATTCTAAAGTTTTTCTTAAACTCGTTGGTCTAATAATTGTGCCAGCGTTAGGTATTAAAATTATTGGAAACTTTAGATATGAGTTCATTAACTGGAATTTATATTTCTATTATTTTTTAACTCAATCAATCATATATTTTTTGGGATTTTCAATAGCAAAAATAATTTTTAAAAGACAGTTTTCTGAATCCATCATTATTGGCATGACTTCTTCTTTCTCAAATCATTTGTTTTTTGTTTATCCAATAGCATTATTTGAGTTTGGACCAAAAGATATTGTACCAATAGAAACTATAATTTCATTTGATTTTATTACAGTAGGATTAAGTGTTTGTGCATTAGAATTAGCTGGTCATAAGAAAATAAAATTTGGTCAAATATTTTTAAGTCAGTTGAAAAATCCTGCCTTAATTGGTTTGTTTTTAGGTTTAATAATATTCTTTTTTCAAATACATTTACCCCTAAGTGTTAATAGATTAGTTAATTTTATATGTGATGCGGGAACACCATGTGCCCTAATTGCTATGGGTGTTTTGCTATCTTACCAAACTGATAAAACACAAATCAAACTGTCTATAGTAATAACTTTACTAAAAATATTAATTTTCCCATTAATACTCCTCATCATTTTACATTTAATTGATTATGACCTTAATATTTCAAGAACAACAATGATGGTCTCAGCAGCTCCAATTGGTGCAATGGGTCTAATTTTTGCTTCTATATACAATGTGACTACTGATGCTGTAGTTAGGTCAGGTATATTTTCTTATTTTCTAGCATTGTTAAGCATACCTTTCGTTGGAAATATAACTCCTTAAGAATTACTTAATTCAATATCATGTATACATTATTTATAAATGATAAATTAATATATCAGCAATTAATATAATTGTTACTATGATTGAATAAGGAATTAAAATTTTGTTGTAACAATTAGTTTTTTTTGTTACATGAAAACTATTAGTAACTTTACTTAACATATTAATATTATAACAAAAATAATATTAATTATCAAACCTTTTTTTCTATATATGGTAATTATGTAAACAGAAGAAACTATATTTAGTATTTATTTTAAGTATTTAAATATTACTTAAGCCTGACAAATGAAAACATATTACTTAAGTTTTATGAAATTAAAATTACATAAATAAATTTTTTAAATTGATATTATTAAATTATTATTAATAGTATTTTATACGAAAATAATTGTGGCATTAATGAATTTTAAAAATAACCAACTATCTTCTAGATTTGAACAAGTTTTTCATAATACCGGCTTTGGAATTATGATAGTTGACAAAAATCGAGACCTTATTGAAGTAAATCCAAAATTTTGTGAAATGTTTGGATACACAAAAGAAGAACTTATTGGACAGAACGCAGAGATTTTACATATATCAAATAAAACCTATAAAGAGTTTGGTGAAAAGGCCTTCAATCAAGTTAGAAATAATAAAACAGTTAATTTAGATTGGCCTATGAGAAAACAAAATAGAGAAAAAATTTGGGTCCGTATAGCAGGTGATCCAGTAAGAGATAAAGACGAAGTTTTATGGACAGTTGTAGATATTACAGAAAGAGTTAAGGCCAGAGATAAAATTGAACAATTAGCTTCAAAACTCTCCAGATACTTGTCACCTCAGGTATATCAATCCATTTTTTCTGGAAAGAAAAATGTAAAAATTGAAGCTTACAGAAAAAAACTGACTGTGTTTTTTTCTGATATTAAAGGATTTACTGAAATAACTGACAAACTAGAACCTGAAGTGCTTAGTACACTACTTAATAGTTATTTAAATGAAATGTCTAAAATAGCTCTTAAATATGGTGGAACAATTGATAAGTTCGTGGGTGATGCAATTTTAATTTTTTTTGGTGATCCAGAGACAAAAGGTGACAAAGAAGATGCTTATTCGTGTGTTCTAATGGCTTTAGAAATGCAGGAACGAATGCATCATCTAAGAAAAATATGGGAAGGCCAGGGAATTATCAATCCCTTAGAGATTAGAATTGGAATTAATACTGGTTATTGTAACGTTGGTAATTTTGGATCTGAAAACAGACTTGATTATACAATTATTGGTGGACAAGTAAATTTAGCTAGTCGTCTTGAATCAAATGCAATGACTGGACAAATTTTAATCTCACAAGAAACTTTTGCCTTAATTAAAAAACACATTGTTTGCGAAAAAAAAGATGAAATTAAAGTAAAAGGCATAGCCCAGAAAATACAAACATATCAAGTAGTAGGCTCATACAAAAACATAGCTCAGAAAAGAAAAATACTAAATGAAGAGTTTGATGGATTTAATTTAAATATTGATTTAAATATTTCAAAAAAAGATAAAGTCATTACTTCTCTGGAAAATACATTAAAACAATTAAAAAAAAATGAAAAGAGCAACTAAAATGAATTATTTCAAAGAAAGAGAATTTTTTCACGAAGGTATGAGACATTTTCAAGATCTCTTCGATGGTAAAAGAACAGCAGAAGCGATAGAGAAAAATAGAAAACATTATGAATTTTGGGATGATGAAAAAGAGATCATAAAAAATTCAAATTTTTTCTTCATAGCAAGTTCTTGGAATGGTTATATAGATTGTAATATAAAGTCAGGTGATACAGGATTTGTAAAAATAATTGATAATGGAACTATTGAATACCCTGAATATGACGGAAATTCAATGTATCGTACTGCAGGAAATATTTTTAAAAACCCAAACGTAGGGTTGCTTTTTATAAATTTTGATGGTGAGAGTCGTAGGATAAGGATCAATGGTTGTGCAACTATACATCATGACAATAAGACTTTAAATAGGCACTTTGGTGCAAAGTTTGTCATCAGAATTAAATGTGAAATTTATCCAAACTGTCCTAGATATATTCCAAATTTAGACACCAAGAAACCTTCCGTTTATGTCCCAAGAGAGGGACAAGGTATTCCACCAGCACCTGAATGGAAAGAAAGAGATTATATCAAAAATATTTTACCTAATGACGACCCTCATAAAAAATAGTTTAAGCCAGACAGCATTTAACAATAAATGTAAAAATATCGAACCCCTTAACTGTATAAGTTTAAAAAAGGTTTCATATTTAGATTTTGTTTCTTTAATTACCTGAAATCTTACAAAGCGATTCTGTTTTTATACTAGTTGATTTTGGTGATAGTTTATTTCTATATGGGTAAATAATTTCATTACCTATTTTTTCTAAAATATCAAAATGCTTGTAATCTTTTAATGTCCAGATTGCTGACATAATATTTGGAGTTTCTATCGATCTAGTAATTTCTAATTCACTATCTGGTAATTTATTTATATGTTTTGGCCATTGTTGCTTTAGAACCATAATAAACATTTCACAATCTTCGTTCGATGAAAAAGTATTAGTAATTATTCTTCTAAACCTTTTTTTAGATGCGTATTCTTCCCAATCCATTACTGACCCTTTTTATGTTTAATAACTACTTAATCTTTATTAAAGATAACAATATTTGGAACAAAATGGAATAAGCCTAACAGCAAGTGACAATAAATATAACAACACTATACCCATTAAATATAAAAAGCTTGAGATCCAAAAACCGAAGGTTTTTTTAAGTGGTTGATTTTGTGAAACTTTTTGGTTGCGGGGGCAGGATTTGAACCTGCGACCTTCAGGTTATGAGCCTGACGAGCTACCGGGCTGCTCCACCCCGCGT
>CACNQW010000006.1:0-25000 GCA_902622745.1 uncultured SAR116 cluster alpha proteobacterium | reverse complement strand
CAGAGTAGTACTTAGGCTTGGAGGGTGGTCCCCCCATGTTCAAGCAGGATTTCACGTGTCCCGCCTTACTCGAGGACTGTAAAAGGAATTTACCCATACGGGGCTATCACCCACTATGGCTAACTTTCCCAAGTTATTCTGGTTTTTCCTAAAACAGCCACTGGCCTGGTCCGCTTTCGCTCGTCACTACTAACGGAGTCTCGGTTGATGTCCTTTCCTCCAGTTACTTAGATATTTCAGTTCACTGGGTTTGCCTCCCTTGCGGGATAAACCTATTGGTTTGGGTTTCCCCATTCGGAAATCCACGGATCAAAGCTTATTCACAACTCCCCATGGCTTATCGCAGTGTATCACGTCCTTCATCGCCTCTCTGTGCCAAGGCATCCACTAAATGCTCTTATAGACACTTGATCGGACCGTACATGAAAGCAGAAACCGGTCAGACGGACCAAAAATTTCAGCTTTGATATAAAAAATATCTTGTACAATCCAAAGAAATTATCAAATTTAATATTTGAAGTTTCACATACATTATCAAACAGATTTGTTAAATTACTCTCACGTATTATATATGGTGGGCGATGCTGGACTTGAACCAGCGACCGCACCCTTATCAGGGGTGTGCTCTACCATCTGAGCTAATCGCCCATAGAGGAGTTATCCCCCCAATTATAATGCGTATGGAAGAGAGTTGTGGACAGTAAAAATAATTTAATCCTTAGAAAGGAGGTGATCCAGCCGCAGGTTCCCCTACGGCTACCTTGTTACGACTTCACCCCAGTCGCTGACCCTACCGTGGCCGACTCCCTCCAAAAGGTTAGGATATCGTCTTCGGGTAAAACCAACTCCCATGGTGTGACGGGCGGTGTGTACAAGGCCCGGGAACGTATTCACCGTGGCGTGCTGATCCACGATTACTAGCGATTCCGACTTCATGTTCTCGAGTTGCAGAGAACAATCCGAACTGAGACGGCTTTTGGGGATTAGCTCCAGGTCACCCTATTGCTTCCCATTGTAACCGCCATTGTAGCACGTGTGTAGCCCAGCCCATAAGGGCCATGAGGACTTGACGTCATCCTCGCCTTCCTCCTGGTCATCCCAGGCAGTTTCTCTAGAGTGCCCAGCCGAACTGCTGGCAACTAAAGATGAGGGTTGCGCTCGTTGCGGGACTTAACCCAACATCTCACGACACGAGCTGACGACAGCCATGCAGCACCTGTGTTGGAGCCAGCCGAACTGAAGGAAATCATCTCTGATAACCAAACTCCACATGTCAAGGGCTGGTAAGGTTCTGCGCGTTGCTTCGAATTAAACCACATGCTCCACCGCTTGTGCGGGCCCCCGTCAATTCCTTTGAGTTTTAATCTTGCGACCGTACTTCCCAGGCGGTGTGCTTAACGCGTTAGCTGCGACACTGCAAGGTAACCTTCCAACATCTAGCACACATCGTTTACGGCGTGGACTACCAGGGTATCTAATCCTGTTTGCTCCCCACGCTTTCGCGCCTCAGCGTCAGAAACTAGCCAGACAGCCGCTTTCGCCACTGATGTTCTTCCCAATATCTACGAATTTCACCTCTACACTGGGAGTTCCGCTATCCTCTCTAGTTCTCTAGTTTGGCAGTATTAAACGCAGTTCCTAGGTTAAGCCCAGGGCTTTCACGTCTAACTATCCAAACCGCCTGCGCGCCCTTTACGCCCAATAATTCCGAACAACGCTCGCCCCCTTCGTATTACCGCGGCTGCTGGCACGAAGTTAGCCGGGGCTTCTTCTACGGCTACCGTCATCATCTTCACCGTTGAAAGTGCTTTACAACCCTAGGGCCTTCATCACACACGCGGCATTGCTGGATCAGAGTTTCCTCCATTGTCCAATATTCCCGACTGCTGCCTCCCGTAGGAGTCTGGGCCGTGTCTCAGTCCCAGTGTGGCTGATCATCCTCTCAGACCAGCTACTGATCGTAGCCTTGGTAGGCTTTTACCCTACCAACAAGCTAATCAGACGCGGGCCCCTCTTTCAGCGGCAGACCTTTCCCCCGGAGGGCGTATACGGTATTAGCAGTCGTTTCCAACTGTTATCCCGAACTAAAAGGTAGGTTCCCACGCGTTACTCACCCGTGCGCCACTAGATCCGAAGATCTCGTTCGACTTGCATGTCTGAAGCATGCCGCCAGCGTTCGTTCTGAGCCAGGATCAAACTCTTAAGTTTGATCTAGAATTAAATTCTAATTAAAAAAGTTGTCACTGAATTGCTCAATATACTGACGAGATTAATAAATTAATCTTTAAAAATGGTAAATTGCGCGAAATTCATAGACGTAATCTAATGATAAATTATATTACTGTCCACAAATCTCTTCCAAATATCTAACAATGTCAAACAGAAATGCATAAGCATTAACATCTTTTTAAGGACGAATGATGGTTATATCCTATTGAACCATTTTGTCAAACTTAAATAACACTTTTTTTAAAAAAAAACATAAATTTTTTTATTCATCAAATTTGGATATTTTTTTTTTTTATATATTCTTTTCTTGACAGTTTTGTTCATATTGAACATATTCTAAAAAAATATCATTTTATTCATTGTTTTTAATATGTTACATCCATTTTCTATATTTTTACTTTCATTTTTCTTTTTCGTCTTTAATTCAGTAAATTTTGCATCAAAAAAATCATATGCTTCTTCAATTTTGATATTACCTGAAAAAAGACCTTCTATAATGAATCATTATGATTATTCTTTGGAATCAATTAATGATATGATTCTTAAAGAAGGTGGTAAAGCAATTGGGAGAATTAACAAACAAAAAATTAAAAAAAATGAAAACTTACACCTTTTTTTGAAAAGAATTGGATTTTCAGATAAGCAAACCAACGCTATCATATCAAAAATAAAATCAAATTATCCATCAATTAACATTTTAAGAAAAATTCCAACTAACCATGAAATACATTACGCAATTCCAAGTGATAACTTAGGGTTTGGAATAAATTTTAAAATTGGCAAATATAAGGATTTATATGTATGGCAGAATAACTCAAAAGAAATACAAACAAAAATCACCAAAAGACCTTTTAAGGTTATAAACAATTTAAATAAAATCAAAATTACAGACAACTTTTATAATTCCGCCTTAAGGAGTGGACTGCCAAAAGAGATATTTTCTGAATTAGTAAAAATATTAGGTTTTTCAATAGATTTTCAAAGAGAATTGAGAAAAGGGAATGTATTTGAGACATTTTATTCTCAAAAGATTGACCTAATTACAAATGAGATTATAGAGTCAAATCCAATTTATTATATCTCGGCAAATCTCAAAGATCATAACTTAAAATTTTATAGGTTCACAAGTAGAGATGGTGAAACTAATTTTTATGATCAAGATGGCAAATCATCAAAAAAAACACTAATGAAAACACCTCTTAACGGCGCTAGGTTGTCCAGTGGTTTTGGAAATCGAAAACATCCTATACTTGGTTTTACAAAAATGCACAGGGGAGTTGATTTCGCAGCACCTCTTGGTACCCCTATATTTGCTGCTGGTGACGGTATCATTGAATACTCTGGTTGGAATGGGGCTTATGGCAAATATATAAGGATAAAACATAATGGTACATTTAAAACAGCATATGCTCATTTGTCAAAAGTTTATAAGAAAAGAGGAACAAGAATTAAACAAGGTGACATTATTGGAACTTTAGGTAGCACAGGAAGATCAACTGGTCCACATCTGCATTACGAAATACTTATGCATGGAAAACAAGTTAATCCATTACGGATTAAATTACCTTCAGGTAAAAACATACCAAGAAATGAATTAGAGAATTTTTATAAAAAACAAGAAATAATTAATAATAAAATTTTTGCAATGCGAAAAAAAACAATAAACAATGAATTTGCTTATTTAAAAAATTTAAATTAACTTGGGACCAACTTTAATTCAATAAATCCATCGATTTCAGTTAATTTTATTTCTTTTTTCTTAATTTTTTCTTTTAAAATTAAATCACTAATTTTATCTTCAATTAAATATCTTATTGTTCTTTTTATTGGCCTAGCACCATATTCTGGATTATATCCTTCTAAAGTAATTAAATTTATAACACTTTCATCCCAAGAAAGATTAATATCAATCTCATTTAATCTTGCACAAAGATCTTTTAATTGAAGCTCTGTTATCATTTTGATGTTATTTTTATTTAATTTTGTAAAAAATAAAATTTCATCTAATCTATTTATAAACTCTGCTCTCAAAAAAGTTTTTACAGAACTCATAATGTTATTTTTTAATAATTTTATACTTTTATTTTCTTGAGGTGTATTTTGCCAATCATCAAAATAATTTGCCCCCATATTACTAGTTAAAATTATTATGGTGTTTCTAAAATCAACTAATCTCCCCTGACTGTCCGTTAATCTTCCATCATCAAGAACTTGAAGTAGAATATTCAACACATCAGGATGTGCTTTTTCGATCTCATCAAATAATATGACTTTAAATGGTCTTCGCCTTATGCTTTCAGTTAACTTTCCTCCATCTTCATGACCAACGTAACCAGGAGGCGCTCCAATTAATTTTGAAACTGAATGTTTTTCCATAAATTCTGACATATCAATTCTTAACAAAGACTTTTCATCCTCAAACAAAAAGCAGGCTAGTGATTTTGCAGTTTCTGTTTTTCCTACACCAGTTGGACCTAAAAACAAAAAAGAACCCAAAGGTCTTTTTGGATCATTCAAACCAGATCTAGCTCGTCTTAATGTGTTTGATATTTTTTTTAATGAATCTTCTTGACCAATAATTTTATTTTTCAACCAACTTTCAATCTGGAGAAATCTATTTTTTTCATCTTCTAACATCTTTGATATTGGTATACCTGTCCATCTAGAAATGACATTAGCTATATCTTCTTCATAAATAGTATTTTCAATTAAGTTAGTTTCATTAATCTTATTTTTCTTATTTGACATTTCTAGACTTTCAGCTAATGAAGGTATTGTTTGATAAGACAACTCTCCTGCTTTCTCCCAGTCTCCATTCCTTTTAGCTATGGTAAGTTCATTCCTTGCATTTTCTAAATCAAATTTAATATTTTGAATTTCTTCTATTTGTTTTTTTTTCAAATTCCATTCTTTTGTAAATTCAAGAGATTTTTCTTTCAGGTCTTTTAATTCTGTATTTACAAGTTCAAGTCGTTTAACTGAATCACTATCCTTTTCTCTTAATAAAACTTTTTTTTCGATGTTTAATTGCATTATTTTTCTATCTAATTCATCCAAATCGTCAGGTTTAGAATCAAGTTCAATTCTTTTTTTACTTGCAGCTTCATCTATTAAATCAATTGCCTTATCAGGCAAAAATCTTTCTGTAATATATCTAGAAGAAAGTTTAGAGGCTGATACTAGAGCTTTATCACTTATCGAAATGCCGTGATGAAGTTCATACTTCTCTTTTAATCCACGTAATATAGAGACAGTGTTATCTATACTTGGTTCTTCTACATATAGTTGCTGAAATCTTCTTGCCAAAGCAGTATCTTTTTCAATATGGTTTCGATATTCATTCAAAGTAGTAGCACCTATACAATGAAGTTCCCCTCTGGCTAAACTTGGTTTAAGCATATTTGAAGCATCAATAGCTCCTTCAGATGCTCCTGCGCCTACTAAAGTATGTAACTCATCAATAAACAAAATAACTTCATTAACTTTTTGAGTAATCTCGTTTAAAACTCCTTTGAGTCTTTCTTCAAAGTCTCCTCTAAATTTCGAACCAGCTACCAGACTTGATATGTCTAAAGAAAATATTTTTTTATTTTTCATGCTATCCGGAACATCCTTATTAATAATCCGTTGTGCCAAACCCTCAACAATTGCAGTCTTACCTACACCTGGCTCACCAATTAATACTGGATTATTTTTTGTTCTTCTTGATAAAATTTGAATGGATCTTCGGATCTCATCATCTCTTCCAATTACAGGATCAATTAAACCTTGGGATGCCTTTTGAGTAATATCAACTGCATACCTATTTAAACTATCAAAATTATTTTCTGCTGTATCAGTCATAGCTTTTTTACCTTTTCTTAATTGATCTATAACAATTTTTAATTTTTCTTTATTTATTTTTTTACTTTTAAAAAAATCTGTTAGACTATTTTTTTCTGATATAAATGCTAAAAAAAGATAATCTTCAGCCACTACATCATCACCATTATCATTGGCAAGACTAATTGCTTTGTTAAGTATTTTATTTGTATCATAGTGGATTTTGATTTCTTTTATTTCTGATTTTATAATTGGCAACTTAGAAATATTTCTCTCAATAACTGGAATAATACTTTCATTATCTAAATTTAATTTATCTAATATTTTACTTACAATGTATGATGGGTTGGAAAATATATTTAATGCTAAATGTTCTGGATAAATATATAAGTTATTAGAAACTTTTGCGAGTTTCTCAGCTTTAAAAAATAGATCTTTACATTTATCACTGAATGATTTCATTTCATATTTTATATGGCAAGTAAATAAAACTATTCAACAAAACATAGATACAAAATGTAAGTTTTTTATTTTAAAAAATTAACATCTTTAATTTTATTGCCATCTTCAGTTAATTCTAATTCAGAAACGTTATTCTTTGCTGTTCTCTGTTCATCTTCTTTGAGTTTAGCATTTAAACTTCTCTCTTTTCTAGAAGGTTTAATTTCATCACTAACTTCTGAATTTTCGTCTTTTTCAGAAATTTCATCTGTTTTTGAACCATTTAAATTTTTATTTTCGTTAGCAATTTCAATCTCTCTTAACAGTCTATGGTAATGATCTGCAAATTGATAATAAGTTTCCGATAAGACTTTGTCATCATTAGAAGCTGCATCATTACCAAGATTGTTATATTTTTCATTAAGTTGCTGAACATTTCCTCTTATTTGAGAAATTGGCCCAAAACTCTCAAGGACAGTATTCTTGTTTAAGTTATTATAATTTCTTCGGTTTTGCCCCCTATGTCGACGGCGTCCGTTATTTTTTCTCATATCAACCTGAATTCTAAATAAAATGAACTAACATTTATACAAAGATAGATGTACTATATACAAAAAATAATAAATTCCAAACAAAAAATCACTTTATCTCTATAACACGATTATGACCTTGAATATCTTTATGTACTCTGATTAGCTTCAAATTAAATTCTTTCAGAATAATTTTAACATCATCTAACATGTCATAACCTATTTCAAAAAAACCTGTCCCATCTATCGTCAAAAGTTGTCTTAAATCTTTAAATATTGCTCTATAACTATCGAACCCATCCATTCCTCCATCTAAAGATATCAAGGGGTCATAATTTTTTACCTCATTTTGGAGTTTTTCAACATCTGATGATTTTATATATGGTGGGTTACATACAATGATATCAAATTTATTTTTTGAAAATAATGTTTCATTTTTAGTAATTAAGTTAATTTTTTCAATCCATGCATTTTCAAACCAATTAGCCTGACAACAAAATAATTTTTTACTAAGATTAAGTTTTTTAGCATTTATGTTTACTTGTTTCAAAGCTTGCTTGCATATATCCAAAGATAAAAGAGATGCATTTTTAAGATCCTCAAGTATTGATAAACCGATACAGCCAGAACCTGATCCAAGATCAAGAACCTGAATATGATTAACATTATTGCAGTAAGTCTCGGTAACAATATCAATGATAACTTCAGAATCTGGCCTGGGGTCGAGTGTGTATTTGCTAATTGAAAAATTGTTTTTCCAAAAATTTCTTGTGCCTACTATTCTTGAAACCGGTTCTCCTTGAATTCTTTTGTCTAAACAATCATAAAATTTTTTTTTTTCAAATTTAGATATTGAAATATCATTATGCATATAAATAATATTTTGATAATTAATTACATAAGAGAGTAAAATTCTTGCATCTACTTCTGGAGTTAAAATTTTTTTAGATTTTAATTTATTAATACCATCTATTAATAATTCTTTTGAATTAAAAAGATTATCCATTTTCTTCTAATTTTTCCATTCTGTCTTTTAAAATTAGATTATCAATAATTTCATCAAGACCTTCACCTTCAATAATCTTTTCAATTTTATGTAAAGTAAGATTGATTCTATGATCTGTAACCCTTCCTTGAGGATAATTATAAGTACGAATTCTCTCTGACCTATCTCCAGAACCAACTTGATTTTTTCTAGCACTAGCTATTTTTGAATTTTGAATTTGTCGTTCTTGGTCATACAATCTAGCCATAAGTATTTTCATAGCTTTAGCTTTATTTTTATGTTGAGACTTTTCATCTTGTTGACTTACAACGATACCTGATGGTATGTGGGTTATCCTTACAGCTGAGTCTGTGGTATTAACTGATTGACCACCTGGACCACTTGATCTGTAAACATCAATTCTTAAATCTTTTTCGTTTAAATCAATTTCTACATCTTCCGCCTCAGGCAAAACAGCAACAGTTGCCGCTGATGTATGTACTCTACCATTAGTTTCAGTAACTGGTACTCGTTGAACACGATGAACACCTGATTCAAACTTGAGTTTCCCAAAAGCCCCTCCACCAACTATGTTAGCATGAGCCTCTTTATATCCACCTACACCAGTATCAGATACACTCAATATTTCAAATTTCCAATTATTATTCATTGAAAACTTTTGGTACATATTAAAAAGATTTGCCGCAAAGATTCCTGCCTCATCTCCACCTGTGCCAGCTCTTACCTCTAAGATAACATTTCTTTGATCATCTTTATCTTTTGGCAAAATGGCTAATTCCAATTTTTTATTTAATGAGTTTAATTCATTTTCTAACATTTTACTTTCTTCTTTTGCCATATCTTGAAGGTCAGTATCTGATTCTTTATCTTTTAACAAGATATATAAATCATCTAATTCGTTTTTTTTTGAATTAATTAATGATGATAGATCAGTTACTTGAGTAACATCAGACAGTTCTTTTGATAAGGTTGCATATTCTTTAGGGTCCAAATTAGATGTAGACAAGATTTCTTCAATTTCAAATTTTCTTTTAAAAAATTTTTTTATATTATCTTCTAAATTAATCATTTTTTTTTTTTATTATTTCAATAATATCTTCAAAGGTTAATTGTTGTTGATCTCCAGTTTTAAGATTCTTTAGTTGAAGTACCCCATTTTTTATTTCATCTTCACCTAAGACAACAACAAACTTGCACTTTAATTTATCAGCTTTTTTAAACTTTTTTGATAACGTTCCATTATAAATTATTTGAGAGTTAACTTTGTTATCAAGAAATTTTTTATAATAGTCTAATAAAACAGGATAATATTTATCTGAGTGTCCAATTAATCCGACCATTGGTGTGAATTTATACTTATAATCTAGCAACATTGATAACCGCTCTATTCCTGCCGCCCAACCAACTCCTGGAAAATTTTGCTTACTAATCAACTTAGATAAATCATCATATCTGCCTCCAGCTAAAACAGCGTCCTGTGAACCTACAAAATCTGTCTTAAACTCAAAAGCCGTGTGAGAATAATAATCTAATCCTCTTACCAAAGATTGATCAATCTCAAAATTGACTTTTAATCTATCTAGACCTTCACATACCAAATTAAAAAAATCTAATGATTGTTTATTCAAATAATTTTGAAACTTTGGTGCAGATGATAGAATTTCAATATCTTTTTTATTTTTTGAGTCTAATATTCTTAGAGGATTATTTTGCAATCTAATTTTACTTTCTGAGGATAAGTCATTAATATACTTTTTTAAAAATGATTTGAGTTTTATTTTATAATTTTCTCTACTTTCATAATCACCTAGTGAATTGATTTTTAAAATAGTTTGACTAAGAACATCTATTTTTTTTAAAAAACACTTAGCTAAATATATTGTCTCAATATCAGCGAAATAATCCTTAACACCTAACAACTCCACACCAAATTGATGAAATTGTCTCAATCTCCCCTTTTGAGGCCTCTCATAGCGAAACATAGGACCATAATAAAAAAATCTTTTTGGAAAATCTTGAAGAAGACTTTCATTAATAGCTGCACGTACGACACCAGTCGTTCCCTCTGGTCTTAACATTAATGTGTTATTACTTCTATCTTGAAAAACATAATTCTCTTTTGTTACAATGTCGCTTGTCTCACCAAGTGGTTTTTCAAAAAGTTCTGCAAATTCAAATATTGGAACTGAGATTTCTTCATAGCAAGCATTTTTACAAACTAAAGCAGCTTGTTGTTCTATAAACCTCATTTTGCCTAACTCTTCTGGCAGTAAGTCTTTTACTCCTCTCACAGTTTGAAAATTTTCCACTAAATCCTCTAAAGTATTAAATAATTGCTAGTTTAAAGATGATAACTTTTTTCTTACTTCGTTAACAACGTGGTCAACTACACTTTGATTTTTTATAACATGATCAGGTATACCGTTTACATAAATTTGATGAGTACCTTTTCCACCACCAGTTATACCAACATCTGTGGACCTTGCTTCTCCTGGTCCATTGACAACACATCCTATTATTGAAACCGTTATTGGTGTTAGAACGTCATCTAACTGTTCTTCAATTTCTCTTACAGTACTAATAACATCAAATTGTTGTCGTGCGCAAGAAGGGCAAGATATCACGGTGACACCTTTTTGTCTTAAACCTAAAGATTTTAAGATATCAAAACCTACTCTCACTTCATCACAAGGATCTGATGACAATGAAACTCGTATTGTGTCTCCAATACCATTGAGCAGTAAATTTCCAATTCCAATTGAAGATTTTACTGTTCCTGCACGAAAGCTACCTGCTTCAGTAATACCAACATGCAATGGACAATCAATTTTTTCAGAAAGGCTTGAATACGCCGCAATGGATAACAATGCATTTGAAGCCTTTACACTTATTTTAAAACGATGAAAGTCTTGTTCTTGTAAAATATTTGCATGGAAAAGAGCGGACTCCACAAGAGCTTCATAAGTAGGCTCTTTATATTTATCTAAAATATTTTTTTCCAGCGACCCAGCATTTACTCCAATTCTAATTGCACAATCATAATCTTTTGCAGCATTTATAACATCTTTTACTTTTTCTTTGGAGCCTATATTGCCTGGATTAATTCTTAAACAAGACGCTCCTGCTTTTGCTGCTTCTATAGCTCTTAGATAATGAAAATGTATATCTGCAATAATAGGTATATTTGAAAATTTTACGATTTCTTTTAAACTTGAAGTGGAATCTTGGTCTGGACACGAAACTCTCACTAAGTCAGCACCAGCTTTTTCTATTGTTTCAATTTGATTTAAAGTTGAAGTAGGATTTGAAGTAATCGTATTTGTCATAGTTTGAACGCTTATGGGAGCATCACCACCAATCTCAACGTTTTTTATATAAATTTTACGTGTTGTTTTTCGAGTAATTTTTGTTAAAGAATTAAAATTCATTCTTATAGATATATTACCTTTTTTTAAAGGCTTCAATATTTAATGGTCTAGAAGATATTACTTCCCCGACACTACCTAGTTTAGAAATATGTGTAGATCCAAATGTTAATGATAAAACACCTGCATTCCCAGTTGACAAAGTTAACCCTTTTTTATCAGGCACAACAAATGTTTCTCCAGATCTCATCAATCTTGTTAAATATGAATTACCATCTAAATCTTCAATCTCAACCCAACTATTACCAGATGACTTTAAAACCATTTCTTTTTTAGGAATTCTTTCATTAGCTATTGCTGAAGTTTCATTACTATTTGAAGTTTGATCAATGTTTGAAATTTCATTAGTAATATTAGACTCCGTTATATTTTTTAATTCAACTTTTTTATTTTCAACAACATTTACATTAAAATTTTCATTAATTGTTGTTTTTGATATTACTTCATTAGATACATTCATATTTTTGTTATCTATTTTATCAGTACTTTCAAGTTGACTATTTGATTTATTTTCAACCTTAACATAATCGAAATTACTATTATTTGTATCTAAAGCAGTACTATTTTGAGTATTTATCTCTAATCTATTTATTTTTAAATAATACCATGAAGAATAAATTACCAATGAACAAATAAAAGTTAATAGAGTAATTACAGGAAATAATGATTTTTTTTCTTTGATCACCCCAGGGAAGTTATAATCAATTTTTAAATTTTTTTCATGATGAGTTGATTTATAATTTTTAACTATATCCTCAGGCTCTAAGTCAACTAACTTTGCATAACTCCTTAAAAATCCTAAACTATAAGCTGAACCTAATGATTGCAATTCTTTCCCTGTTTCTATCTGCTGAATAGCAGAAACTCTTACCTTTAATATTTTACTAACATCTTCTTGCGTTAAGCCTTTTTTAACTCTTGCATCAATGAATAAAGTACTTAAATCTTCATTATTTTCAGATATATCAAATATTTCAGAAAAATCTTTTGATATTTGCTTGTCATCAATATTAGAATTCTTACTAGCTTTATTATTTTTTTCGTTAATTTTCATTGTTAATCTTTTATCATATTTTTTTTAAATTAATCAATATTTATTGTTTTTAAATCATTTACCTAAACCAAAAGCATTATGTAAAGTTCTAACAGCTAATTCAGTATAATCGGAGGAAATAAGAACTGAAATTTTTATCTCACTAGTTGATATTACTTGTATATTTATGTTTTTATCAGCTAGGGTTTTAAACATAGTTTTAGCTACTCCAGGCTTTGTCATCATGCCACTACCTACGACTGAAACCTTAGAAACTTTACTATCCTCAGCTATGTTATTAAATTCAATAGTTGTTTTAAGTTTTTCGATAATCTCTTTTGCAGATGATAAATCTGACTTTAATACTGTAAATGTTATATCAGTAGCCTCTCCATCTTTTGTTGAAGTTTGAACTATCATATCCACATTAATTCCTCGATCTGCCAAAGCTCCAAATATCATAGCTGCCTGACCAGGCTTATCTATTACGTTGAACAAAGTTATTTTTGCCTCATTTGAGGTATATGTAATACCACTAATAATTGTTTCTTCCATACTTTTTTGCCTCTCATTTATAATAAACGTACCTGATTTATTTTCAAAACTACTCAAAACTTGAAGCTTTACATTATAATTCATTGCTAAAGCAACAGATCGAGTTTGAAGAACTTTTGCACCCTGCGATGCTAATTCTAACATCTCTTCAAATGTTATTGTTTCTAGCTTAAGAGCATTTGAAACGATTCTTGGATCAGCTGTATAAACACCATCAACATCTGTGTATATATCGCATCGTTCTGCATCAAAAGCTGCCGCTAATGCGACTGCCGAAGTATCAGAACCTCCTCTACCTAATGTTGTAATCCTATTTTTATAAACACCCTGAAAACCAGGTACAACAATTACATAATCTTCTTTTAGATCAATTAAAATTTTGTCTTTTTTTATATTTTTGATATTTGCTTTACTGAAATTTTTATCAGTTTCAAATGGTATTTGCCACCCTTGATAAGATTTTGATTTAATTCCTAACTCGTTCAAAGCTATTGCAAGCAAACCAGATGTTACTTGTTCTCCAGAAGAAATCACTGTGTCATATTCACTTGTTTTGTAATCATTTGTTAAACTTTCTACTAGCTTTATTAATCTGTTTGTTTCTCCAGCCATTGCCGATACTACAACAATTACATTATATCCATTATGAACTTCTCTTTTTATTCTTGTAGCTACAGATTTTATTCTATCTATTGTTCCAACAGAAGTGCCACCAAATTTCGCAACTATTAACTTCAATTAAATCCTCTTTTGCTTATTTTTATAAAATCGTGTAACAAATGTTTATGAATACATCAACTTTTAATAATGAAAAAGATCCTTTCGCACAATTATCTGATGAATGGTGGGATATAAATGGTAAATTTCAATCTTTACATAAATTTACCGATATTAGAATTCGATATATTAATAGAGTAGTGTCAAAATATAAGAAAATAGACAAAATATATTCTTTAAATAAACTTAAATGTTTAGACATAGGATGTGGAGGCGGATTATTATCCGAAAGAATATCTCGTTTAGGAGCGACAGTTACTGGCATAGATGTTACCAAACGTTCAATAGAGATAGCAAAAACTCATGCATTAAATTCTGGTTTGAATATCAACTACATAAATACTGATATTTCATCATTTATAAAAAATAATTCCCCTAAACAGTTTGACCTAATTATTGCTTCCGAAGTTATTGAACATCTTGATAATAGAAGTTTATTCTTCAAACAAATATCAAAATTGTTAAAAAATAAAGGTATATTAATTATAACTACAATTAATAAAACTGCCTTAAGCCTACTATTTGCTAAATTCATGGCAGAAAATATCTTAAAACTTCTTCCAAAAGGAATTCACGATTTTGAAAAATTTGTAAGTCCTAATACCCTTATGGCTGAAGCAAAATCGTACAAAATTCACCTTGACGAAGTTGTTGGATTTAAACCAATTATTGGTATCTCCAGTAAATTCAAGCCAATTATAAAAGATTTCAAGTTTACAAATTTTTTAAATGTTAATTATGGAATTAGTGGTATTAAAATTATTTAATTATCGTCCTGTACCCAAGGAATAGTAATAAAGTCAATATTTTTACTTTTTAATTCTTTCAAGTCTTTTGCGTCTGCTTGACCATAAATGGCTCTTTCTTTTGATTTTCCTTCGTTAATAGCTTTTGCCTCTTTTGTAAAATTCTTTCCAACAAACTCGGCATTTTTTTGAATTTCTTTTTTTAGATTTCTTAATATTACCATCATGTCAATTTGTTTGTTTGTATTTTGATTCAATTTATTATGTTTGACATTTTTTGATACAGTTTTTGGGATTTTTTCCTTAGTACTTTTTACTGCAGGTGACATTAAATTTTTTTTTATATTTAAACTTCCACAATAAGGACAGGAAATATAACCAGCATCAATTTGTTTTTCGTAAGAAGCGCTATTTTGGAACCAACCATCAAAAGGTTCATTTTTATTACAATTTTCTTCAGCACATTTAAGACTATATTTAATCATATCAAAATATTTGGTTATAACTTTCCACAGCAATGTTTAAATTTCTTTCCTGATCCACAAGGACATTGTTGATTTCTTGAAATCTTTCCAAAATTATCTTTTGTTTTATTTGAAGGAGACTTATCTGATGTATTTTCTTCCCCAATTACAACTTTAGCTAAAATTGATGTGATCATAAAACTTATTTTTGATAACATCATCTCGAAAAGTTGAAATGCTTCTTTTTTATATTCATTTAATGGATCTTTTTGACCATATGCTCTAAGACCAATAGATTGTCTAAGTTGGTCTAAGTATAAGAGGTGATCTTTCCAGCATTGGTCTAGAACTTGTAACAAAATACTTTTTTCAGCTTCTCTAAAAACATTATTTCCAATTTTAGATACTTTCTGAGCCATGAAACGAGATGCATCATTTTCAATTCTTTCAATTATTTCTTTTTCTACTATGCCATCTTCATTAACCCAATCTTTTGCAGGTATATCTATGTTCAAATTAGTTTCAACTTCATTTTTTAATTTTTCATAGTTCCATTCGGAATAATAACTATTCTCCGGAATACAATCGGATACTATTTTTTGTATAACTTCTTGCCTCATATCTTTTATCATTAAACTAATATCATCAGAACTCATTATTTCTTTTCTTTGCTCAAATATAACTTTTCTTTGATCATTCATAACATCATCATACTTAAGAAGTTGTTTTCTAATTTCAAAATTATGAGCTTCAACTTTTCCTTGAGCTTTTTCAACTGCTTTATTAATCCATGGATGAATTATAGCCTCACCTTTTTCAAGACCTAACTTGTTCAGCATGTTTTCTAATTTTTCAGAACCAAAAATTCTCATCAAATCATCTTGCAGTGATAATAAAAATTTAGACTTCCCTATATCTCCTTGTCTTCCAGTTCTTCCCCTTAATTGATTATCAATTCGCCTACTTTCATGTCTTTCAGTTCCAATAACAAACAACCCACCAGACTTTAGTGCGAGATCTTTTTTTATTGATATATCTTTTTGTAAATCAATCACCTTTTTATCATCATCTGAAATTTCAGAAGGTATTTCTAGTTGTTTTCTGATTTCAAAGTTTCCACCTAATTGAATATCCGTACCCCTTCCAGCCATGTTTGTTGCAATAGTTACTGCACCAGGCATGCCAGCATAACCAATAATTTTTGCTTCTTGTTCATGAAATTTCGCATTCAATACTTCATGTTTTATACCTTTATCTTTTAATAATTTTGAAATTTGTTCAGATTTACTTATAGATACTGTACCA
Organism: uncultured SAR116 cluster alpha proteobacterium; assembly: GCA_902622745.1. Lineage (GTDB taxonomy): Bacteria > Pseudomonadota > Alphaproteobacteria > Puniceispirillales > Marisalimonadaceae > TMED54. The sequence goes on along the minus strand of CACNQW010000006.1, from coordinate 8,667 downwards.
ACTAAAACTGGTTGGTTGTTTTCAGAAGAATTTTGAATTAATTTAGTAACAGCTTCATCTCTTTCTTCGTTTGTCTTGTAAATTTCATCATCTTCATCAATACGTTCAACTTCTTCATTTGTAGGTATCTCAATTACATCTAGACTATAAATCTCAGAAAACTCGCCTTCTTCGGTTAAAGCAGTACCTGTCATTCCTGACAACTTTGGATACATTCTAAAATAATTTTGAAATGTTATACTGGCTAATGTTTGATTTTCTGGCTGAACAAATACATTTTCTTTAGCCTCAATTGCTTGATGCTGTCCATCTCCAAATCTTCTGCCTTCCATAGCTCTACCAGTGAATTCGTCTATAATTACAACAGAATTATTTTTTACCATATAATGAGTATTTTTTTTGAATAAAGTATGAGCTTTTAAAGCTTGGTTTATATGATGAAGGAGATTTACATTATTTACATCATATAATGATCCGTTTTCTATCAAATTATTATCAACAAGCAATCTTTCAATACTTAAGATTCCATTTTCAGTTAAATTACAAGTTCTTTGCTTTTCATCCAATTCATAATCATCTTTTGATAATTGAGGTATGATTTTATCAATTTTATTATACAAAACCGACGAATCTTCAGCTTGTCCTGATATAATTAATGGCGTCCTAGCTTCGTCAATAAGTATTGAATCAACTTCATCAATTATAGCAAAATTAAATGGTCTTTGAACCATATCGCTGATTCCAAATTTCATATTATCTCTTAAATAATCAAAGCCAAACTCATTATTTGTTCCGTATGTAATGTCACAATCATAAGCTGATTTTCTTTCTGCATCTTCTTTCTCATTAGTTATACAACCTACAGAAACTTCTAAATATTTGTAAATTTCTCCCATCCATTCAGAGTCTCTTTTAGCAAGATAATCATTTACTGTAACAATATGAACTCCTTTTTTTGTCAAAGAGTTCAAATAACTTGGAAGGGTTGATACTAATGTTTTTCCCTCTCCCGTTTTCATTTCTGCGATTTTACCTTGATGAAGAACGATGCCTCCAACTAATTGTACATCAAAATGTCTTTGTTTCAGAGTTCTCTTGGAAGCTTCTCTTACAACTGCAAAAGCTTCAGGAAGAATAGAGTTTAAATCTTCACCATTATTAATTCTATTTTTAAAAAGTTTTGTCTTTTCTATTAATTTATCCTTATCAAGCTTAGAAATTTCTTTTTCGAGATCATTGATCTTGTTAATAGTGGGTCTTAATTTATTAAGTTGTCTGTCATTTGAAGATCCAAAAATTACTTTCCCAATTTTAGAAAACATAATTATCCTTTATTATAAATATATTTACTTATTACATTTAAATGGTATTTTTAAAATGAAATTCTATATATAAGCAAATCTTTATCCATAAAATGACAAAAAATAAAGATCCAAATAAAAATATCGACATTGATGGACTTGATTTTAAAATATTTAAATCAGGCATAAAAAAAAATAATACAGATTTATTATTAGTAACCTTCCCAAAATTTTCTTCAATTTCAGGAGTATTTACAAAATCTAAAACACCAAGCGCTGCTGTAATCGATTGTAAAAAAAAAGTTAATTTAAAAGATAGGTCTATTAGATGTTTAATAGTTAACTCAGGCAATGCAAATGCTTTTACTGGAATGAAAGGCACTCAAACAGTTAATAAAATTACTAAATTTCTTTCTAATCTTTATAATTGTAATGAAAATGAAGTTTTTTCATCCTCAACGGGAGTAATTGGTGAAGAATTAAATGCATCAAAAATAACATCTTGCATTAAAAATAAAAAGCCAGTTTTTGTAAACTCAATTGAAGAAGCAGCTAAATCAATAATGACTACTGATACTTTTCCTAAATATGCTTTTTCTAAAGTTAAATATAAAAATTTTGAAGTTAATGTTATTGGAATTGCCAAAGGATCTGGAATGATTGCACCTAATATGGGTACGATGTTATCATACATATTTACCGATTTGAATGTAAGCTCAAAAGTACTTCAAAAAATTTTAAAGGATGAAAATGATAAAACCTTCAATTCCATTACAGTTGATAGCGATACATCAACAAGTGATACATGTTTATTAATATCTACAAATCAATCGAAAAATAAAAAAATAAACAACTTTCATGACAAATCTCTGAATTTTTTTAAAAAATGTATTTCAAACATTATGCTAAATTTGGCAAAACAGATTGTTATTGACGGAGAGGGTGCAAAAAAGATTATAGAAATAAGAGTAGAAAATGCAAAATCTATCTCTTCAGCCAAAAATATTGCTTTCTCTATTGCTAATTCTCCCTTGGTTAAAACAGCTATCGCAGGAGAAGATGCTAACTGGGGCAGAATAGTAATGGCAATTGGTAAATCTTTTGAACCAATAGATCAAAATAAATTAAAAATAAAATTTGGCAAATATTTGGTTGCAAAAAATGGTATGAAATATTCAAAATATTCAGAAAAAAATCTAAGTGAATATCTTAAAAATAATGAAATTACTATTTCAATTGATATAGGTATGGGCGCACATAAATGGACTGTCTACACTTGTGATTTAACAGAACAGTATATTCGTATTAATGCAGATTATAGAAGTTAAAAATATACTAGTTTCAACAATAGCTTTAATTGATGACGAAAATAAAATACTCATTGGTAAAAGACCTGTTGGAAAAACATTTGAAAACTTATGGGAATTTCCTGGAGGAAAGGTAAAAAAAAATGAGACTGTAGAACAAGCTTTAATTAGAGAAACAAAAGAAGAAATAAATATTGATCTTAGTGAAAATTGTGTTGCCCCTCTAGCTTTTTCAACTTATAAAAGTGAAAATATTAATATCATCATTTTACTCTTTATTAGCCGAAAGTGGAACTTAGATCCAATTTGCAAAGCCCATATTGAATTGAGATGGGTTAAAGCCAATAATTTAAACAAATATAATATGCCACCAGCAAATAAGTACTTGGTTACAAGTATTCAAGATCTGCTTTTATAAATTATCTTTCCATGCAGTTAAAGTTAGTATTTCAAAAGGAACTAAAAACTCTTTATTTTTATTATCCTTTATTAAAAATTTATTCACTTCATCAAATAAACTTTTTGGTGTAAAAAATTTTGATCTATTTAAAAGATTATTTGTCACACCCATACCACGAAGATCACGCATTAACTTAAAAAGACTATTATATTTAACTTTAATAATTTCGGTTTCTACAATGACATTTTTAAAACCTATTTTCTTTAGATCATTCCCAATTAAATCTATATCAAATAATGGATTAAAGCGAAGTGATATACCACTATATTTTTTTTCTTCAATCTTTATGAAACATTCTTTAACATTTTCCATTGTTTTTGTGCCAAAAATTGAAAATATTAAAAATCCGTCGTTCTTTAAAATTTTGTAAATATTTGAGAATAAGTTTTCAGAACCAATTACACTATCCAAATATAAGCAAGAAATCACACCTGAAACTGTTTCTTGTTTAAAAGGCAAATTATTTTCATCAATAACAAGATTATTATTTGAGGAGCTATTTTGTTTTAAGAAATCTATTGAATTGTCTATTGAAATAAAAAGACAATTGTTTCTTTTGCTATACATTTCACCTATACAGCTATTTGAACCAAGTTCTACTAAAACTTCAACTTTTGAAGCAAAATTATTTATTTTATTTAAAATCTGGTTTTCACTTAATTTAATTAAAAAATTATGATTAACTATGTCAGAAGATATTCTGGCTCGTTTAAGAGTTTTAATTTGGTAGTCAATTTTAAATATATTATTTCGCAAAGAATTTCATTAATATAAATTAATATATAAATAGCATACATATAATTAATTAGATTATTAAATGATTTATGAAATAATTTTATGAAAGTAGCATGTATACAATATAAATCTTATGAAGATGAAAACAAAACTCTAAAAAAATTAATACCTTTAATTTATAGCGCAGCCAAAAAAAAAGTTGATCTTATAACACTTCCTGAATGCACAACTTTTTTAAATGTTAACAAATCTGATACCTTGATGAATGCAAGCATTGAAAGAAATAGTTTTTCTCTTAAGATGCTAAAAAAAGTTGCAAAAAATTTAGATGTTAATATTTTAATTGGATCTTTACAAACTCTTGAATACGAAATGTTAACAAAAAAGTTATTCAATAGATCTTTTTTAATTAATAGAAAAGGAAAGGTGATTTGTAAATACGATAAAATTCACATGTATGATGTTAAAATATCGAAACAACAATCCTATCAAGAGTCAAAAACTTATGAAAGTGGTAAATCTGCAAAAATCGCTAAATTAAAAGTTAATGGTAAGTACTACAAAATAGGTATGACCATTTGCTATGATTTAAGGTTTCCACATTTATTTAGAGATCTAGCACTTAACGGAGCAGACTTAATTACAGTTCCATCAGTCTTTATGCATATTACTGGAAAAGATCACTGGCATAGCCTATTAAAAGCACGTGCAATTGAAACAGGTTGCTATATAGTTGCGCCTGCTCAGTATGGTCATTATTTTAATAAAAGAAAATCTTATGGTCACTCTTTAATAGTTTCACCATGGGGAAAAATACTTAAAGACGCAAAAACAGAAAAGAGTATTATAATAAGTGATATTGACAAAAATGAGGTAAAAATAGCCAGGTCAAAAATACCGTCGCTTTTTGTGAATAAGAAATATAAAATAAATTAAATGATTTAATAAGAATTATGTAATTTTTAAATATTTGTTTTGTTTTATTATTTTCAATTCTTGTGAATCAAGTTTGAGTAATTCATTAAGTTTTAACTCAATAGTATCTCCTAAAAGATCTAAAGATTTACCATAATCTCTATGAGCCCCACCTAAGGGTTCTTGAATAATTTCATCAATTATATTTAAAGTTTTCATATCTGTTGCAGTTAATTTTAGGGCTTTTGCAGCCTCATTAGCTTTACTTGCATCTCTCCACAAAATAGAGGCACAACCTTCAGGTGAAATTACTGAAAAAATTGAATGTTCAAACATTAAAATTACATTTCCAGAGGTTAATGCAATCGCTCCTCCAGAGCCGCCTTCACCTAGAATTGTTGAGATCATTGGTGTATTTAACTTTAAACATGCATCAACACATGATGCAATAGCTTGGGCTTGGCCTCTCTCTTCAGCTCCTTTCCCCGGATATGCACCAGCTGTATCAATAAAAGAAAGTACAGGTAAATTAAATCTATTAGCTAATTCCATTAATCTAATAGCTTTTCTATAGCCTTCGGGTCTAGCCATGCCAAAGTTTCTCAAAATTCTATCGTTAGTATTCTTACCTTTATCAATGCCAAGTAATAATACTTTTTTTCCTCTAAAATAGCCTATACCCCCTGTCAGTGCATTATCATTTCCAAATAATCTATCTCCCCCTAAACTTAAATAGTCATCAATTAAATGATCAATAACATCTTCAAACTGTGGTCTGTCTGGATGTCTTGCTACTTGAACTTTTTGCCAAGGATTTAAATTAGAATATGTATCCGTTAATTCATCTGCTACTTTATTTTGTAATTTACCAATTTCTTCAGCAATATTTAAATCAGAGTTTGATGAAATATGCTTTAAATCTTCTATTTTCCCTTCTAAGTCAGCTATACTTTTTTCAAATGTTAAAAAATGTTTAATCATTTATTTTACCTTCTATTTCTTTAATATATTACTAAGTGGATGTATATTATTAACTAAACCTTTTAGTCTATTTTGTCTGACTTGTGTATAAATTTCTGTAGTCGATATGTCAGAATGTCCCAAAAGCTTTTGAATACTTCTTAGATCAGCACCTCTGTTTAACATATGACTAGCGAAAGAATGTCTTATTGAATGAGGAGAAATTTTCTCTACATCCGTATTTGTTTTAAGTGCTAACTTTTTAAGGTCTTTATATATTTGCTGTCGTGAAATAACTTTAATGTTGTGAATATTTTCAAAAAGATAAGAGTTTTTATTTTTATTATTCTTAATCATTATGCTAATCCAATTTTTTAACAAATCTAAAGCATTTTTATTAAATATTACCAATCTCTGTTTATTACCCTTACCATTTATATATAATTTATCTTTTATATTTGCTACTTGGTTGATTTTAATATTTAACAATTCGCTAATACGAAGACCAGTTGAATATAAGATCTCTAAAATTACCTGCATTCGTAAATAAGATATATTTTTAGTAGGATTTTCAAAATAGATTTCTTTGGATTTATCTATAAGATGTAATATCTCTTTTTCAGATAAAAGTTTTGGTAAATTCTTTTCCAATTTCTGGGTTACTATTGTTTTTAGTTCATTCAAATTTATTAAATTAATTTGATACAAATAATCATAGAAGCTTTTAATAACAGATAATTTTCTGTTAATAGAAGAACTATTTAAATTTTTTTCTTTTAAAAAATGAATGTAAAAATTTATATTTTTTTTTTGAACTTCAATCAAACTAATTTGATTATTTAGACACCAATTAGCAAACAGATTTAAATCTTTTTTGTAAGCTGTAATTGTATTACTCGTTATTCCTTTATCTAAAACTTTTGTAGAAACAAAGTTCTCTATTATTTCGTTAATTTTATTTTTATCAAAATTCATTTTAAAGATTTTTAGAATAGGAAAACTTTTTATATAAAACTTCTTTTCTAAATTCATCGCGTAAAGTTAAAAAATCTAAATCAGTTAAATACATATCGATTGTTTGAAAGGTTGTTAAATTTAAAAATTTTAATTCATTTTTACCTATCAATTTACCAATTAATAAAATTGCCTTTAAGTAATTCTTATCTTTAATATTATTAGAAATACCTCTACTTAACATAAAAGCTTCATGAGAAATATCTAAAGAAAATTTATCATTTAATTTTTTTATATCTTTTGAGGTAAAATTGAGATTACTTTCCCACGTAATGTCAGGTGACTGCATCCCTAAATAACCTAGAAAATTAACAAAATTCCAAGCGTTGTGCTGTGAGATAAATTGTTCATCCCACACTTTATTTTTAGGATCTAATAATATTTGTGAAAAAGGTGAATCAACAAATTTTTCTGGGTTATTGAGATTATATATGTATTTAATATCCTGAGTTTGAGATTGAGACAATGAATTAGTTTTTAAAGAAATCAAAGATGGAATGTATAGCTCTGAAGCTATTTTAGAATTATTATGTTTATTCTCAATTAAAAGACTTTTTAATATAAATTCAGCTTTTTCCGAGCTATCTTTAATTTTCATTGCATTTTGCCAAACCTTAGCTCTAATCAATCCATTAGGATTTAAATTTAAGCTTTTTAGAATCATATCTTGATTTGAGTTTTCAAGTTTAATGTCTTGATATATCTTAATTAACAAATCACTATTTATATCTTTAACTGTTGTCATTTGATCAATAAGCAATGCTCTTGCTTCAGGCTGTAAATATATTAGATTTGATAATTGTAACTTATATTCAAAACCAAAATCTTTTATCATTTCAAAACTAATTGGATACTTAGTTATATCTAACAAAATCAAATTGAGTGGTGAAACTAATTTATCTTTTAAATTGAAATTTTCTAATTGTTTTTCGTTTAAAATTTTATCAATCAGTGTTTCAAACATGTCATCTAATAAATTTTGAGATCGCATAACATCATATATGAAATTTGCTTCAGATAAATTCCTTTGAAGAATAAGGCATAATAGATTAGCTTTTTTCCAAAAAGTTCTTTCATAATTATTCATTGTGTTGGATATTTTAAGACAAGCATTAGTATCGTCTTTAACCAAAAAATGATGAATCACATACCATTCCTTCCACCTTTCCCATTTTGGACTATCAGGTAATTGAGAAATTATTTTTATTAAATAATCTGTTTGACCATTTAAAGCTAATTTGACCAATCTAGTCTCTAAAAATTTAGAAATTTCATCAGAATTTCCTTTAGGTGGTTCAGATGTACTAGCATATACCTCATTTAAAAATCTTTGATATACTCTACTAGAGATTTTATTTGGTAATAAATTTAAATATTTTATTGCATCGATAGCTGTAAAATCACTCCATAAATTTAAACCCTTCTTTTGATTTAAACTTGTTTCTACACCAATAGAACCTAAGGAAGGTATTTCAAGTTTACCAATCATAACAGGTTCTATTTTTTTAGTTTCGTTATCACTTTTTTTGTCAATTATTTTATCATTTTTAATATCATTTGATGTTTTTTGGTCACCTTTTATTTCATTTGTTAAATTGATAAAGTTATCGTCAGAGTTGTTTAGTGTCTGAGAAAAAGCAAAGTTTGAAAATAAGGCTAGGAATAAAATAAATAATAATTTCATAAAATTATTTCTTAAGGTTCAAAATATTTATTTCTTTTTTTACTTCTTTTTCTGGTACAGGTATATCCCATGTATAAATGTATGTGAAAATACCTGCAATAAATAAAAAAATTATTGAAATTATAATTTTCATGAAAGTGTGATATGAAAAGATTGTGGCAAGTTTTTGTCTTTATTTACTTTTTTTAAAAATAAATGAATTTTAATCATCTATATACGTTATAGTTACAATATATGAATAGCATAACAAACGATAATATTAAGATAATTACTTTAATAGGAATGATGGGA
>CACNQW010000005.1 GCA_902622745.1 uncultured SAR116 cluster alpha proteobacterium | reverse complement strand
AAGTGTTTCAATTTTATCAAATTCTTTATCGCTATGTTTAAATTTTCTTCTCATTCTCTTAATATGACTATCTATTGTTCTATCATCGACATATATCGTTTCGCCATATGCAACATCCATTAGCTGATCTCTACTCTTTACTAATCCGGGTCTAGAAACTAAACTTTGTAAAATCAAAAATTCGGTGACTGTTAATCTTACATCTATATTTTTCCATGTAGATATGTGTCTATCTATATCTAACATTAGATCACCTCTTTGAATGATTTTTTCTGGATCAGTAGAGGTGGATAACGATGATCTTCTTAATACTGCTCTAATTCTTTCTATTAATAATTTTTGTGAAAAAGGTTTTGTTATATAATCATCAGCCCCCATTCTTAATCCTAAAGCTTCATCAATTTCCTCATCTTTACTCGTAAGAAAAATTACAGGAACATTTGAACTTATTCTCAATCTTTTTAACATCTCCATGCCATCAATTCGTGGCATTTTAATATCTAAAATGACAAGGTCAGGTATATTTCTTTGTAAAGCTATCAATCCTTTTTCACCGTCAGGATATGTTTCTACTTGCCAACCTTCATTTCTTAAAGCAACTGAGACTGAGGTTAATATATGATTATCATCATCAACTAAAATAATTTTTTCATTCATCTTTTCACCTGTTCATTATTTAAATAATAAAAGTTTATGTCAAAAATGTGAAAAACTAATGAGCATCTGCCCAATTTTTAGCAAACCCGTGATCTACACTTAATTTTACATTTAATGGTTTTACAGGTAAATGTGCATTTTCCATTATGGGTTTTACTAAGGCAATTATTTCTTCAATATCTTTGCTATTAACCTCAAATACCAGTTCATCGTGTACCTGCAGTAAAATTTTAGAATCTGAATTAATTTCTTTTAATTTATTTTGAACTTTTACCATTGCTAGTTTAATTATATCAGCTGCTGTTCCTTGTATTGGAGCATTAATAGCTTGCCTTTCAGAAAAAAGTTTTAAATTTTGATTACTATTTTTTTGAATATTAATATGCATTCTTCTCCCAAATAATGTTTCTACATATCCATCTGAATAAAGTTTTCTTTTAATTTCATCCATATAATTTCTTATATTTGGAAATCTTAGAAAATAAGAATCAATAAACTCTTTTGCCTCAGAATTTGAACACTTTAATTGTTTTGCTAAACCAAATGGTGAGATACCATAAATAATTCCAAAGTTTATAGCTTTTGCACTTCTTCTTAAATCTGTTGTAATTTCATTTTTATTTTTGTTAAAAATTTTTGAAGCTGTATCTAGATGAATATCAACTCCATTGTTAAAAGCAGAGAGCATACTCCTTTCCTCAGCAATATGAGCAATTAGTCTTAGCTCAATTTGAGAATAATCCATTGAAAGAAGATAATAATTAGGTTTTGATTCAAACGCAGTCCTTATCAATTTACCTTCGTTTGTTTTTATTGGAATATTTTGAAGATTAGGATCTGATGAAGACAATCTTCCTGTGCTAGTCCCAACCATTGAATAACTAGTATGTATTCTTTTTGTTTTAATATTTATTTGTTCAATTAAAGCTTTTGAGTACGTGCTCTTAAGTTTTGAAAAATGTCTCCAATCTAAAAGTAAATCTGCTATTTCATGTCCCTTATTTGATAAATCCTCTAAAATTGAAACACTAGTTTGCCAAGCTCCAGTTTTTGATTTTTTTCCCTTATCTAATTTTAATTTGTCAAAAAGTATTTCACCTAATTGCTTGGGGGAAGCAATATTAAATTCTTCTTTAGTTATTGAAAAAATTTTTTTCTCTAATTCTATAATATTTTTAGTTAATGTTTCTGAAAGTGAATTTAATGTTTTTTCATTTACTATTATACCTTCATTTTCAATGTCAGATAAAACTAATATTAATTCGCGTTCTAATTTTTGATAAACAAAATTTTTTTTATCAGACATCAATCTTAACTTTAAATTTTTATAAAGAGCAAGAGCGACATCCGAATCTTCAGCTGCGTAGTGAAGAGCTTCAAGTGGATTGATTAAATCAAAAGTTTTTTGGTTTACACCTTTACCGCATAAATCTTCATATTTAATTGTTGTATAATTGAGCTCTGTTTGTGCGAGTGTATCTAATTTATGATTTTGTACTTTTCCAAGATTGGTACAATACGACATACACATAGTATCATCAACTGGGGAAACTTCAATGTTACCATTATGATTTTGTCTTAATACATTCATGTCAAATTTGATATTATGTCCAATTTTCAAAATAGAAGAATCTTCTAAAATAGGTTTAATTAAATTTATTGCTTTTTCAAATTCAATTTGATTAGGAAAATCGTTATTCTTTTTATTTTCAAAAAGATCATTATCATTATTAATATGCCTCAGTGGTATATACACTGCTTTGCCAATATCATACGCAATTGACAAACCAACTAGGTTTCCACTTTTAAAATTTAAAGAATTTGTTTCACAATCAATAGCAATTTCTGATTTTTCATTACAAATTTCTAAAACTTTTTTGAGTTCATTCTCAGATGTTACTAATTCATAATTAACTTTACGTTCACTAAAGTTATTAATTTCATTGATATTTTCTTTTGTCTCTGATTTTTCTAAATCAATACCATCACTTATTTTTTCAATAAGCCTTTTAAAAGAATGTTTTTGTAAAAAATTTGAGAATATCTTTTTATTTTTATTAAAATCAAATTTTAATTCAGCTAAATCTAAATTTATAGGGACATCATTTTTTAATGTAACAAGTTTTTTTGAAATTAAAGCTAAATCTTTAAACTCTATGAGATTTTCTCTTCTCTTGTTTTGTTTAATTTCATTACTTCTAGTTAAAAGATCTTCTAAATTATTAAATTCATTTATTAAATCAGCCGCTGTTTTTAATCCAATACCTGGCACACCTGGAATATTGTCACTACTATCACCAGCTAATGCTTGAACATCTATAACTTTATCAGGTGAAACACCAAATTTTTCTTTAACTTTATTTTCATCAATCCATAAATTTTTCATAGGATCTAGCATTAATACATCGTTTTCTACTAATTGCATTAAGTCTTTATCCGAAGAAACTATGATAACTTCCTTATTTATTTTTTTAGCTTTTTGTACGAAAGTGGCAATTAAATCATCTGCCTCAAATCCTTCCATCTCTATAGTTGGCAAACCAATTGATTTGGATGCTTGTTTAATTAAATCAAATTGAGGGATTAAATCTTCAGGTGGTGAGGTTCTATTAGCCTTATAGTTAGCATAGATTTCGTTTCTAAAAGTTTCTCTTCCAAAATCAAACAATACACATATGTCTTGAGGATTAAAATCTTCTATTAGTTTTACCATCATATTTGTAAACCCATAAACTGCATTTATTGGAATACCATCAGGATTATTCATTGGGGGAAGAGCATAATATGCTCTAAAAATATATCCAGAACCATCAACTAATATGAGTTTTTCATTAGCTTTTTTTTCTGATACGTTATTCAATTTTTCTTCTAATAATTATTTTTTTAAAATAAAAATTTTAGAACAATATGGACAAACTTGTTTGCCACCTTTTGTTAAATTTAAATAAATTAAGGGATGCCCATAATCTTCGCCACCATCACAAGCAATAATTTTGTCTTTTACTCTAAAAATCTGTTTAAGGTCAGTTTTATTTGTTTTTATTTTTAAGTTTCTCATTGTTGTATTTATTCATAAATTTTATTATGTAATAGTAAACTTTAACACAAATATATCAATCATCTATGCATAAAAAATGGATTAAACCAAAAAATAATTTAGCTATCGAGATACAAGATTTAAGTAAAACTTATATAAATTCACAAAAAAAAATTCATGCCTTATCAAATATTAATTTGAATATAAAATGCGGAAGTTTTTATGGTTTACTTGGTCCTAATGGAGCTGGAAAATCAACTATAATTAATATTTTAGGTGGTACAACTACTAAAGATACTGGAAAAATTAAAATTTGGGGACTTAATATTGATACTCATAGAAAGCAATCCAAACTAGCAATTGGTATAGTACCTCAAGAATTAAACATAGATGCTTTTTTTACACCAAAAGATCAACTTGAACTACAAGCTGGGTTGTTCAATGTACCAAAAAAGCAAAGAGTTACAGATTATATATTAGAATTGATGGAGCTAACTGAAAAAGCAAATTCATATAGTAGAAATTTATCTGGAGGTATGAGAAGGAGACTGTTAGTTGCGAAAGCAATGGTACATAATCCTCCAATAATTATTCTAGATGAACCAACAGCTGGGGTTGACATAGAATTGAGAAAAAAACTTTGGGATAATTTTAAAAAATTAAATAGAGAAGGTATAACAATTATTTTAACGACGCATTATCTAGAAGAAGCTGAAACATTATGTGATGAAATTGCTATAATTCATAAAGGCGAAATAGTCGCAAATGATAATAAAAAAAACCTACTTAAATTAATTGATAAAAAAATATTGATAATCAAATTTGAAGATTCTCCAAATAAAACATTAATTAATGCTCTAAATAGGTTTGGAGAAACAAAAATTCTTAAAAAGGTTTGTCAAATAACCTTTAAACCCAAGAAAGTATCAATCGATAAAATTTTAAAAGTTACAAAAAATCATGGTTTAACTATATTAGATCTTAAAACCAAAGATGCAAATTTAGAAGATGTGTTTATTTCACTAACTCAAAATTAAATAAGTTAATAATATCCCTATTAAAATTCCTTCAAAAAAAACAACCCATAGAATTTCATAATTAGATAAGTTTAAAAGTTTTTGAACTTTTTCTAATTTATTAATATGCCACTTTTTTAATTTTTTTAACAAAATATAATACTTTAAAATTATGGTTTTTTTTCAAAGGTTTTAATACCATCTTCAATGTAATGAAATTTTTGTTTATCAATAGTGAATATCGCGATTTCTGGTTTAAAAACTGAAGGGTCGTCAAAAGTTCCAACCTTAAGAATTATTGAATTAGGTCTATTAGGATTTCTTGTTCCTATTGCTGTGCCGCAATCTTCGCAAAAGAGACGACTCATAGCCATTTCAATGTCTTTTCTTTTGTACTTTTTCGGCTTGCCTTTTACAAAGTTAAATTTATCTAAAGGCACAATCACTAAAACATTTGGATGACCTCCTGTTATATACTGACATTCTCTACAGTGGCACTGTATCGAAGCTTGAATATCACCAAGCGATACATATTTTATAGCGCCACAATAACATCCACCAGAAATTTTCATTATATACTCTTAAACACTTTTAACTTCTATAATCATAAAAAATAATACCTCTATTATTTCTAATTTTAGAATTATAACTTACCTTAGCTTTTGGCATTATTTTTTTTTCTATAATTGCCTGACAAGCTCTATATGCCTTTTCATTTTCATATTCAAATATTCTTGTAATTCTATGATTATCCTTATTCCAAACTTGCGCTGCTGTAGTTCTAACTAAATCAGCTTTTGACAACTCTTCCATGACATCTTTGGTCCAAACTTTTTCTTCAAAAGTAGCAATCCAGTGTTCAAGTTCAATTTTTGTCGCAAAATCTAGTTCCATACAATTCATAAATAATGTTTCTTTAGTTATTGGTTTTACCATTTGAGAACCTTCATAATTTTATTATTTTAATAATTTTTTGAAAAATGAAAAATACTTTTTTCAATTAAACTATTCCAAAATCAAACTAATTAAATTTTTAATCAGTAAAGTAAAACCAATTATAATTAAAATTATTAATACAAGTTTTTGAAAAATTTCATTTGACATTTTTTTTCTAAATTTAGAACCAAAAAACTGCCCTACAATTGCTGGTATTACTAATATTAAGCTCATAGTCAAATCATAATAATCACCTAATCCATGGTAAACCATAGAAAAATATAGTGGTATCGATGCAAAAAAATACATTGTTGCAGTTGTTCTTATAAAAAACTCTTTATCTAAATTAATTGAAATCAAAAAAGTGATTATTGGTGGAGCATAAAAAGTTGTTAACCCACCTAATATTCCAGAAAAAAAACCTATTATAACTGATAATATTTTCTCATTAGCTTTTTTTAAATTTTTTAAATTGATTCCTAAAAAATTTAATGAAGTAAATATAATAATCACAATAGCAATAGAAATTGATATAAAGTTTAAACTTAAACTCAAAATTAATTTTCCACCAATTAATAATCCTAAAAAAAGAGCTAGAAACATTGGTAAAAATCGAAAACTACCTATTCTCCTTTTAACATCCATTTGTAAAAAATTTGTAAATATTACTGGAAAACATAGAAGCATCATTGCTTTTGTTGGAGGTAATATAAAAGCAATAATTGGAACTGAAAACATTGACATCCCAATTCCAACTGAACCTTTAACAATACCCCCTAAAAAAACTGCAAAAAAAATTAATACTAAGTTGTGAAGAAGCAAATAGTCTGACATTTTTTAGTTCATAAAATTAATATGAAATTTAATTTCCTTCTTTTTAAGTTTTTTTAATAAAAATGGTTTTATTTTTTTAATGCTTATAAAAGGATGTATCTTTAGAACCTGATTAATATTATTAAGTGCATTTTCAAATCTTCCTAAACGTAAATTAATCTGAGCCAAGCCTGAAATAGCACCAAAATGTCTCCTTTCTTTTTCTAATGTTAATTCAATATATTTTATAGATGTTATATAATCTTTTTGTAAAAATTTAATTGTAGCTACTTTATTAAAAGGTTCAGCCCATTCTGGTTCAACCTCACAAAGATTTAAAAATACTTTGAGGGCTTTTTTTAGATTACCATTATTAAACAATATTAACCCTTTACTCATTTCCGAATTGTTTTTTTGGTTTGAACCATTAGTTATCCAAATATTCCATATTTTTTTTTCAATACTTGTAGCCTTAGAAAAATTTTCTGCATTTTTAAGTTTAAAAAATAAATTATTTAATTCATCACAAATTGAATTTGAACTTATTAAACTTAAAAATGATATTATAAGTATGAGTTTTATTTTTTTCATATTTATATATTAAATAAATCATTTTAAGTTGTTAACAACTTTAATAATTCAAATAAAGTTTTTAGTTTAATAAACATATAGTAATGGATTAGATCTAAGTGATAATGCAGCTGTGAAAAATTATATTCATCTATAATACATCGCTCACTACTATGCAAAAGCACTATTTTAATTTATGTATTACTGTTATTGTGCCAACGAGGAGCAAAGCACATTTTGTTAATATATATTAAAGTAGGCAACAAGTATGATTAAAAAATGTGTTCTCACTTAATTGCTCCACAACTTGTGCCACAGGAGGCAGCATAGATGTGAATAGTTGGATTTTGTAAAAGATCGTTGTAAATGCGAATAAACTACTTTAATTAATTATTATTTAAAATCATCTGCCGTAAACTCATGAAGTACAATACCTCTACTACCTACAACTTTATTAACAAAAGTTTTAACTTTTGGTGCATGATATTTGTCTAATAATGTTTGACAAGCTACAAAAGCTTTTTCATCTCTGTATTCAAATAATATCCCAACTCTTGCTACGCCATCTTTATTCCAAATTCTTGTTAAAACTCTTCTTAACATGCCTGCTTTTTTAAACTCCTCAACTACTTGAGGAGTGAATATATCATCTTGTTTAGCCGCATATAATTCTAATTCATTTTCAGAAACAAACTCTCTTGTTGTATAATTTATAAGTTTTGATGTAGTCATAAATAATCCATTTTTTATTGATATCATTTTAACACAAAATTTATATATATTAATATTGTTTTTGAGGAATAATTTAAAAAATAGAAATTTGAATAAATTAAGTTCAATAATATAATATTTTAGTAAATATTAAATTAATGAAAAAAACAATAATGAACATTCACGTATACTAGACACACCTAAATGATCTTAACATAAAGAAGAAAATAATAGGCACAAAATGTTTCACAGTTTCTTTCACAGTTAAAAGTGTGGTGAGTATAGGGGTATGTGCTCACTTCTGTATAATATACTTATCTATTAATACACTTATATGTAACACTAAAAGTGTCCTCACTTACCCACCCACCAAGTGAGCCATACGGGGTATAACAGTTAAATATATTTGGTGTGATACATGGATAGTGTTATACAGATGATAACCATATTAAAAATTACATCCCTTAATTACTACTGGTCCTGTGTCATCTAAAAACCTATTATCAGACATCTTTCCATGACCAAAACCAGGCATTAATATTACATTAATGTGATTATGTTCTTTTAAACCATCTATTAAATCCTGATAGCCTGAATTTCTCCTTGGTTCTTTATCGCCAATAAAAACTGTAAGATTTCTAGCAAGCTTGACGTCATTAATTTGTTCTTGGAAGAATGTTCCTTTCCACGTATAGGGTGTATGAATGATTCCTGGTGAGATTGACACATGATGCCCTTTTAGAAAAATTGATGAATAATATACCGATGCTCCACCCTCAGAATGTCCTACGTAACAAATTTTAACATTTTCTCCATGTAACTTATAAATATGTTTCGTCATATGATAAAAAACTTCAGCAGCTTCAACTGACCTACCATAATTTGCTCTTCTATCTGATTTTTGTGATGGTGTTTTCCTCAAAACAGCATAGCAATTAATACCTTTCTCACTATACCAATTACATTTTTCTTTTAGTCCTTTTTTGCGACCTCTAGGGTGTTTAATACCATAGCCATACTTACTATAATGTTTGCTTCTTCCTCCATGACCATGATTATAAATAATTATCTTATTAGATCCTGAAACAGTTGATGCTGCATATCTCCAACCAGGCCCTTTCCTTTCACGTTCTACAGCTTCTATATCTGTAGGGTCTGAAAATTCACTCATAATAGCATTTGGTTCCTTAAACACTTTTTCAATACCATAAATAACCGAGTCCTCTTTTGATAAAATACCAGTTTTAATTTTTCCACCCCAGTTAGTGTTAACACAATCACTAATAAGCCTTTTATTCAATTCTTTCTTAAGCAATAATTTATAATTTTGTTCTTTTGAATTAGTGTAAAGCTTACAAAGTTGCCTACCATTAAGGTTTAAAACTTTTTTACTCAAACCACTATCTTCAGTTTTATTACAAGTACTACAATTTTTAATTTTGCCTGCGTATCCATGTTTCATAAAAACAATACAAAAAATAAATATTATTATCATTTTTAAATTAAACATATTTAATACTGTAAAATAATTTTGTGTAAAAGTTAACCCTATTAAAGAATGTTAACTTCTTCATTAGCTTTGGAGGTTTGAAAATAGTCTAAGCATAAAGAACTAAATTATAGACATGAAATCTTTCATATAATCTTTCGTGCCAATCATC
Source organism: uncultured SAR116 cluster alpha proteobacterium (assembly GCA_902622745.1). Lineage (GTDB taxonomy): Bacteria > Pseudomonadota > Alphaproteobacteria > Puniceispirillales > Marisalimonadaceae > TMED54. The sequence goes on along the minus strand of CACNQW010000005.1, from coordinate 58,471 downwards.
TCTTGTACACAATATACTTACATATCAATTGCTTAGATTTAGGTGATGGTGCGGCTGAGAAGACTCGAACTTCCACGGATTTTAATCCACAGCGACCTCAACGCTGCGCGTCTACCAGTTCCGCCACAACCGCATTAATTTGTATCTTATGTTGTAAAATTTAAAAATCAACATATAACATCACTATGCAGATTAGTAATATTATAGAATTTAAACTTTCAAAAGATCTAGTTGAATATGACTCAGCAATTGAATTCATGAAAAACCATGTAAATAAAATGAAAAAAAATAACGCAAATGAATTGTTATGGTTTTTAGAACATAATTCTGTCTTTACTGCAGGGACATCTGCAAAAGAAATAGATCAAAATATTAAAAATAAAAAATTAATTCGATATGTTGGAAGAGGTGGGCAATGGACTTGGCATGGTCCTGGGCAAAGAGTAGTGTACATTATGCTAGACCTTAAGCAAAGGGAAAGAGATATAAAAAAGTATATTAACAATTTAGAAGAATGGATTATATTAACTTTAAATTGTTTTAATATAAATGCTATTGTACAAAAAGGAAATCCAGGAGTATGGATAAAAAAAAATAATACTTTTTTTAAAATAGCTTCAATAGGTGTACGTATATCACATTGGATAACTTGGCATGGTATTTCAATAAATGTAAATCCAAATCTAAAGTCCTTTGATGAAATCATTCCATGTGGAGTTCAAAATGGTTTTGTAACAAGTTTAGAAAAAGAAGGTAAAAATATCACATTAGATCAGTTTGATAAAAAGTTAAAAGAAAATTTTTCTTTATTCTTTTAAATCTTTCTACTTTTATGAAGTTTGATTAAATTTTTACATAAAATTTTATAAGCCTTAAATGAAGCTATTTTTAAATCTTCATCATTAAAAAATCCGATAGGTTCATTATTCTCGTTATTTTCATAATGTAGAATTTCATTTCTTTTTTTTCTTAACCAAGATATATCCTTTGAATATTTTATTTTATTAAGTTCTAAACCCTCAACTAAATAATTTGTATCATTTTGATGAAATATATTATCTAAAATTGCTAACGAAAATACTATAACAGTTGCCCACATATTATTTTTTTTTGCTAATATAATTTCATTAAATATTTTTTTTGAATTTGAATTTAAATAACTTAAAATTATCTCAATTTCAAAATTGTCAGTTTTGTTGTTCATAATTAATTTTTATTAACTTATAAATTTTTTTAAATATTAATAAATCACTTTCTCTTTTTTCTTTTTCTTCTTCAACAATACCCCACTTTTTAGATTGCCATATTTCATGCAAGTAAGTATTTTTATATAAATCTGTTGGCTTAATTCTATTAGTTATAAAAAGATAACTTAAAAGCAATGAACTTGTAGTTTTTGTAACAATCAGCAAACAGGACAAAATTACGTCATCTAATTGAATTAACTTATTTTTTAATAACTGTATTGAAGATTTGTTTTGTTTAATTGGAATAATATTAAAAGTGTAATCAAAGTTTAATTCTTCTTTTTTTAATTTTTTTAATTGTAAATTCCAATTATTTAATTGTAAGGCATATAGATCATCTGGTTTATTTTCCCAATAACAAATTAAATCTGTATAAATATACTTCAAAACTTCCTCAATATACTTTTGTTTATCCACTAGAATTTTATCTTTAGCTAGAGAGAAAATATTATAGTAGATAGATTGGTTTAAATTTTTTAATTTAAATTTTTTTATTTCTTTTAAAATTAAATCAGGATAAACATTATTTTTAAAATTAAATGATGCTTTTTCTGGTGTTTTAATTTCTTTATTATTAATAAATAAATTAAAAAAACCATCTGAATTCTTTAATTTAGGTTTTAAACACATATTTCATATATCAATAATTGTATCAAATAACTCTTCAGTATCTTTTATAATAAAGTTAGCACCTTCATTTCTTAACATTTCAATGCTATTATAACCCCAACCTACACCAATTGAGTTAATTCCAGCATTTACACCTAAGCCTATATCATTAACTGTATCTCCAACAATAATTGTTGATTTTTTTTTTATATTTAACTTCGACATTGCTTGTATAGCCATATCCGGATCAGGTTTTGCCTTTGCTTCATCCATTGTTAATGTGATATCAAAGATATTGTTTAAGTCGTGTTTTTTTAACCCATTATTAAGAGCAATACGGGATTTATTGGTAGCAATACCAATAAGAAATTTTTTATTATTTTTTAAATCATATATAAGTTTAAGCATTCCAGGAAATAAAGGTTCATCTTGTAAACCTAATCTTCCTTGCTCCGCATACCATTTTCTATATGCATTAGATATCATTTCTGGATTTACTTTGTAACCTTTTGGCGCGTAAGCATCAAGAGCAATGGCAAGTGGTTTGCCAATATTTTCTCTAACTTTTTTAGAATCTGGATCAGGCAATCCACACATTCTAAATGCTTCAATTGCTCCTTTTACAATCATTTTTGCAGAGTCAACAATAGTGCCATCATAATCAAATAAGATTAATTTTTTATTCATATTCAAATTCCTTTTTAAAATTTTTTATGATTTTTTTCAAATCAATGTCTAATTTATTTTCTTTCATGAAATTAATAAAATGTTCAGGTAATGGTGCTCTTATAAAATCTTCATTAGGAAATTTAATAATGTAAGAATGTAGCTTAAGAAAATTTTCATTATCTCTAAACTTTTCATTTAATTTATATTTTTTATCTCCAATTATTGAACATCCTATATAGTTCATATGAACCCTTAATTGATGCGTTCTTCCAGTAATAGGGTACAATAAAACTAGTGCATATCTTGAATTTTTTACTAATATTTTCATATATGTTTTGGCAAACTTACCTTTAACATCAGATATTGTCATTTTTCTTACATTCGAAAAATTACTTTTTTCAATATTTGATGTGATATATTGTTCTTTCTTTGAAGGTGGAGGAGAAATAACGGCTAAATAAAGTTTTAAAACTTTTTTGTTTTTAAAAAAGTCATAAAAAATCTTTGCTGTTTTTAAATTTTTAGCAATGACGAGTATTCCTGATGTATCCTTATCCAATCTATGAACTAGTTTGAATTCACAATCATCTGAAATTGATCTCAATAGTTCATCTATGTTTTTATATTGACCAGTACCTCCTTGAACAGCAATTTTATTTGGCTTATTTAAAATAATCCAATTTTTATTCTCCTTAATTAAGGTTTTTTTATAGAGATCTAAATAAAAAGTCTTTTTATTTTTACTTATTTCAGAAAATACTCTCTTACTATTTAAAAAAAGTGCTGATTGATAAGTAATTATTTGGTTTTTTTCTATCTTATCTGAAGCTTTAGCCTTTTTCCCATTTAATAAAATATGCTTGTTGCGTAACGATTTTTCTAAAAGTGATTGATTTATTTCTCCTAAGTTTCTTCTTAGACATCTATCCAAACGGGATTGATCTTCACTTTCAGGAATTATAAATTGTTTTAATTTACTCACATTTTATCATTAATAAATTTAACACCGTAAATCCAGCCTTCTTTTTTTGCAGATTTGTGAACTTTCCAGTATTTTTTATTTTTTGAAAAATATTTTAAAGCTGCTACAGATATAATAGCATCTGCTTCATCTTGATCAGGACCAAACATTTTAAAATTTTTAGAAACAGGTAAACAATTATATTTTTTTAAAGCTTCATTTATTTGATTTAAAGTGTAACCAGTATTTTTTTTGGGTTTAATTGAATGTTTCCTAAAGTATAATGTTGGGAAAATTTCAACTATTACACTTTTTTTATTATTTTTAAAATTATCAAATGGCCATATATTATAATTTTTTTTTAATACTTTTAATACTCTCATTCCTGCAAGACTACCTGTTCCAACTGCTCCAGGTCCTACACAATTAAATGTTGGACTAGGAGAACAAATATTTTTTGCGTATATCTCTGTAATACGTCTTCTTGAGTTAAACTTTAAACCTTTTTTTACTGGTGAATTATAATATTCACATATAGTTTTTTTTTCCCAAATATTGCCACCATAATAATTAGGTTTTTCATAATTATGTAGATCAATAAAATCCCAAAGTTTTTTTGCTGACTTTGGTGATTTATCAAAATCTATAAAATAATTTTTGTGATCCTCAAAAGGATATGCAAAGGCAAAATCAAAACCAATTAAATAAGATTTATTTGAATTTAAATTTTGCAAATATTGAATTAAAGACGATCTATCCCAATATCTATTTTTACTTTGTGGTTCAATTATTACAGGATTTGTGTTTTTTTTGTCTAAATAAGCTACTTTTATACCTTTTTGGTACTTACTTTTATCACCAGACCAGTCAATTCCAAAAAAACCGTCAAATAGCATTAAAGTTTAACCAGTAGCTTTAGCAGTCTCTTGCTCTTTATTTACATTTTCATTTATTTTTTGTTGTTCTTGATTTGGTCCGCTATCTTTGCCTCTAGCTTCTTCATCTCTTTCTACTAATTCTATAACAGCCATAGGTGCGGAATCACCATATCTAAATCCAGCCTTCAAAACACGTGAATAACCACCATTTCTGGTTTTATACCTATTTGCTAATGTACTAAATAGTTTTTCAACTAATTTAAGATCTCCAACTTTGCTTATAGCTTGCCTTCTTGCTGAAAGATTACCCTTTTTTCCAATTGTAATTAATTTGTCAAAGTAAGGCTTGAGTGTTTTTGCCTTGACCAAAGTTGTAATGATTTGTTCATGCTTGATTAGGGCTTGTGACATATTTTTTAATAGTGCTTTTCTATGAGAAGAAGTTCTATTCAGTTTTTTTCCTTTAATTCTGTGCTTCATAAAATTTACCTTTAATTAAATGGGTCCTCAATTTTTTTGGCTAAATCTTCAATATTTTCTGGGGGCCAGTTTTCTATAATCATACCTAATTCGAGATCCATTACCTTTAAAACTTCTCTTATCTCATTTAAACTTTTTCTCCCAAAATTAGGAGTTCTTAACATTTCTGGCTCTGTTCTTAAGACTAAGTCACCAATGTATACGATATTGTCATTTTTTAAACAATTTGCAGATCTGACCGATAATTCAAGTTCATCAACTTTACGTAATAAATTTCTATTAAATGGTAAATCATCAACTTCTGGAGCTACTTCTTCTTCTTCTGGCTCTTCAAAATTTATAAAATTCTGCATTTGATCTTGCATAATTCTAGCAGCAAAAGCGACTGCGTCCTCAGGTGAAACTGATCCATCAGTGGTGACGTTAAGCAATAATTTATCAAAGTCTGTTTGTTGACCAACTCGAGCATTGTCTACATCATACGAAACTTGTAAAATAGGGCTGAAGATTGCATCGATTGGTATTAAACCTATTGGTTTGTCTTCAATGTAATTTATACCAGCTGAAACATATCCTTTTCCATTCTCAACTGTAAATTCAATGGATAATGAATTACCTTCCTCGAGAGTACATATTTCATGGTCAGGATTCATTATAGTGATGTTTGACGTTTCTTCGATATGGCCAGCTGTGACCGTTAAAGGCCCTTCAACATTTAAATATGTTTTTTTTGGACCTTCTTCTTCCATTTTAACTTTAATACCTTTGATATTTAAAATCATATCTGTTAAATCTTCTCTAACACCTGGTAAAGATGAAAATTCGTGAAGTGCTCCCTGCACTTGTATTGATGTAATCGCAGAACCTTGAAGTGAAGATAATAATATTCTTCTTAAAGCGTTTCCAATTGTAACACCAAAACCTCTTTCAATAGGCTCAGCTATTATTGTGGCATTAGATTTTTGATCATTATTATGTTTAACAGTTAACTTAGCTGGTTTAATTAATTCTTTCCAATTTTTTTCAATCATTTCTTATCCATAAATTATTAAAGTTATATTTAATCGTATTGTTTATACTCTTCTTCTTTTTTTTGGTCTGCAACCATTATGAGGTATTGGTGTAACATCTCTTATAGAATTTACTTGAAACCCAACAATCTGTAGAGCACGAAGTGCAGATTCTCTTCCAGAACCAGGACCCTGAACTTCTATATCAACATTTTTAACTCCATGCTCTGAAGCTTTTCTTCCAGCATCTTCTGCCGCTAATTGTGCTGCATATGGAGTTGATTTACGTGACCCTTTAAATCCCATACTTCCTGAAGATGACCAAGCTATCGTATTACCTTGATAGTCAGTTATAGTTACTAGTGTGTTATTAAAAGAAGAATTTACGTGGGCAATCGCGTTTGATATATTCTTCTTTTCTTTTTTCTTAACTTTTGTTTGCGAAGGTTGTTTTGCCATTATTTTCCTCTAATTATTTCTTTTTGCCAGCAATTGCTTTTGCAGGTCCCTTTCTTGTTCTTGCGTTAGTATGAGTTCTTTGACCTCTAACGGGTAAATTTTTTCTATGTCTTAATCCTCTTAAGCATCCAAGGTCTAAATACCTTTTTATATCAAGCGATTTTTTTCTTCTTAAGTCACCTTCAACTAAATAATCTTTATCAATAATGTCTCTAATTTGTGACAATTCACTTTCAGTCAAGTTATTTACTCTTGTTTGATCTTTAATATTTGCAAGTTCACAGATCTTCTTACTAGAACTTAAGCCAATACCATGAATATATGTTAGTGCAATTTCAACTCTTTTATTAGTCGGAATATTAATACCAGCTATTCTTGCCATTATACTTCTCCATAAAATATAGGGATTTGCGGATTATAAACTTTAACATAATCTAGTCAACCTTAAAGTCTTTCTTAATTATCGTAGAAATATTAGATGAAACTTCATCAATTGTACCCATACCATCAATAACATTTAATATATTTTGATTTGCATAGTGATCAAGAACAGGTTTAGTGTCTCTGTTATAAACTTTAAGTCTTTCAATCAACACTTCAGAGGTGTCATCTTTCCTAGTTATTTTTTCTTGTTTTGCTCTATTTTCAATTCTACTAGTCAATATTTTTTCATCTACATCAATATGAAATACAAAGTCTAAATTAATATTGATAGAATTAATGATTTCATCTAACTTTTGAGCTTGCTTTAAGTTCCTTGGAAAACCATCAAAAATAAAACCTTTTTTCATATCTATATCATTTAATCTTTCAGTAATAAGAGAAAAGATAATATTATCGGGCACTAAGTCCCCACTAGCCATGAAACTTTCTACTTGTTTACCTAATTCTGTTCTACTTTCAACGGAGTTTCTAAGCATATCACCAGTCGAAATTTGTGTAAGATCAAATTCGTTAATCAAAAAGTTTGCCTGTGTTCCTTTTCCTGCACCTGGAGCTCCAAATAAAATAATATTCATCTTGAATATCCTCCTAATCTTCTTTTTTTAATTAAACCTGAATACTGATGAGCTAACATATGCGACTGAGCTTGTGTAACAGTATCAATTGCTACTGTTACAACAATTAAAAGACTAGTTCCTCCAAAGTAAAACGGTATTGAATATTTTGATATAAGTATTTCAGGTAATATACATACTGCAGATAGATATAAAGCCCCTATAGCCGTTAACCTAGTTAAAACAAAATCTAAATGGTCTGCAGTTGGTGGCCCAGGTCTTATTCCAGGAACAAATCCTCCATTTCTTTTTAAGTTGTCTGCAGTTTCGTCTGGGTTAAAGACTATCGCTGTGTAAAAAAAAGCGAAAAATACAATCAATCCTATATATATAGCTAAATAAATAGGTTGCCCCCTACCTAAAAGAGAATTAAGAGTGATTAACCATTCTGGACTGTCTGAACCAATACCTGCAAATGAGCTAACAGAGGTAGGTAACAATAAAAGTGCAGAAGCAAAAATTGGTGGTATCACTCCAGGAACGTTAATTTTTAAAGGAAGATGAGATGCATCTCCTGAAAAAATTTTATTTCCTACTTGTCTTTTTGGATACTGAACAATAATTTTTCTCTGAGATCTCTCGATAAAAACGATAAATGCTATAACTGAAATTGCTAATAAAAAGATAATTATAATTAAGATTGGAGATATTGCCCCAGTTCTGCCTTGTTCTAATATTTGAGCTAAAGCTCTTGGTAATTCTGCAACAATGCCAGAAAAAATTATTAATGAAACACCATTACCTAGACCTCTCTCAGTGATTTGCTCTCCTAACCATAATAAAAACATAACTCCACCAACTAGAGTAACAACAGTAGTTATTTTAAAATAAATACCAGCATTTACTACTAAAGAGCCACTAGCTCCAGAAGTACTTTCCAATGCAACAGCAAACCCCCAAGCTTGAACTGTCGCTAATAAAACCGTTAAATATCTCGTATATTGATTTATAATCTGACGACCTGTTTCACCTTCTTTTTTTAGTTGTGCTATTTGAGGCGATAACGAGCTCATTAACTGCATAATAATTGAAGCAGATATATATGGTATTATTGTTAAGGCAAAAATAGTCATTCTACCAAGGGCACCGCCTGAGAACATATTGAACATTCCTAATACACCGCCGCTTGTTTGATTAACTATTTCATTTAATACAGTAGGATTAATACCGGGAACAGGGATATATGTTCCAAGCCTGTAAATAATGAGTGCTCCTAATGTAAATAATATTCTTTGACGAAGTTCCTTCGCTTTACCAAATGTACCGAATATGTTTTGATCAGCCATAATAATCTACTTGTTATTTAAATTTTCAAAAGTTCCACCATTTTTTTCAACAATGATTTTAGCATTTTTTGAAAAACTAAAGCCTATAAACTTTAATTTAGTTTTGAATTCACCTTTGGCTAAGATTTTGATATAACTATTATTTTTCTTTAACAAACCTACTTTTAACAATGCCTCTAAATTTAATGGTTTTTCAGAAGATATTTTTTTTTCATTTATTAGCTTTTGTATTACACCTAGGTTAATTGGAACATATTCTTTTCTAAATATATTTTTAAAACCTCTTTTAGGTAATCTTCTATGAATAGGCATCTGACCACCTTCAAAACCTTTTATAGCGACCCCAGATCTTGCTTTTTGCCCTTTATGTCCTTTGCCAGATGTTTTTCCTGTTCCAGAACCAATTCCTCTGCCAATTCTTTTTTTACTTTTTTTATTATCAGATTTTAGTTGATTTAATTGCATAATTTACTCCGATAACTATTAAATTATTTTAACTAAATGACTAACTTTGTTAACCATTCCACGAACTGATGGTGTATCCTCAAGTTCACTTATTTTACCTACACGAGTTAGGCCTAAACCAATTAATGTTTTTTTTTGGTCAGACTTTCTTCCAATTCCACTTTTAATAAGCATAATTTTAATATTTTTCTTACTCATATTATTCATCGTCAATTTATTTATTATTATCCTTGATCCCAAAAATATCGGAGACTTTTTTACCTCTTTTAGAAGCAATACTTCTTGGTGAATTCATAAAAGAAAATGCTTCAAAAGTCGCTTTAATCATATTATGAGGATTTGAAGTACCAACAGATTTAGCAACAACGTCCTGAACGCCAAGTGTTTCAAAAACAGCTCTCATTGGCCCTCCAGCAATTATGCCTGTGCCTGGAGGAGCAGATCTTAAAACAACTCTTCCTGCACCATAATGGCCTTTCATGTCGTGATGAAGTGTTCTTCCTTCTTTCAGCGGCACTCTTACCATTTTCTTTTTTGCATCATCTGTAGCTTTTTTAATAGCCTCTGGAACTTCTTTAGCTTTTCCGGTACCAAACCCAACCCTACCTCTCATATCTCCAACAACGACTAAAGCAGCAAAACCAAACCTTCTTCCACCTTTAACAACTTTAGCAACTCTATTTATGCCAACTAATTTATCTGTTAGTTCAGATTCATCTTTATTATTCTTTTTAATATCAATTTGATTCATAAGTTATCCCTAAAATTTTAATCCATTTGATCTAGCACCCTCAGCAAGTGATTTAACTCTTCCATGGTATAGATATCCACCTCTATCAAAAACAACTGTTTTAAGCCCATTTTCTTTTGCTTTTAATGCTATATTTTTTCCAACTTTTTCTGCTGCATCAATTGTACCAGAACTTTTGAATTGTTTTTTTACTTCTGGATCTAAAGTAGATGAAGAGCATAAAGTAACTTGTTTAAAATCATCAATAATTTGGCAATAAATATGTTTATTTGACCTAAATACTGAGAGACGAAGTTTACTTCCAATATTTTTTTTAATTGATAATCTATTTCTTAATTTTCTTTTATCAAAAAGAGCTTTTTTTGTATTCATTGTTAAACCTATTTTTTCTTACCTTCTTTTCTTATAATGTACTCATCAACATATCTAATCCCTTTACCTTTAAAAGGCTCAGGCGGTCTTTTAGATCTTAAAACAGAGCAAAATTCACCAAGCTTCTGTTTGTTAGCACTACTTATAGAAAGTTTTGTATTACCATCCATTTTAACTTCTATATCATCTGGGATTTCAATTTCAACAGCGTGACTTAATCCTAGATTTAATGTTAATTTTTTTCCAGAAACAGCTCCTCTATATCCAACCCCAACAATTTCTAAATCTTTAGTAAACCCCTTAGTAACGCCAATCACCATATTATTAATCAATGCCCTAGTTGTACCCCAATTAGCTTTACCTTTTTTGGTATTTTCTTTATTTTCAACTGATATATTATTATCTCCAATTTTTACATCTACCAAATTTGAAATCTGCATTTCTAACAATCCTTTAGGACCTTTGAGCCTAAGTAATTTATTTTCAAACTTAACTTCAACATTTTCCAGAAAATAAACAGGACTTTGACCAATTCTAGACATATTTAACCTCTAATATATAGTACATAAAACTTCTCCACCTACATTAGCTTCTCTTGCCTCATTATCACTCATTACACCTCTTGGAGTTGACAAAATAGAAATCCCAAGACCGTTATATGTTTTTTGTAAGTTTTTTATGCTTGAATAGACTCTCCTACCAGGTTTTGATACTCTTTTAATCTCAGTTATTACAGGTTTACCATTATAATATTTGAGTTCAATTTCAAAAAAATTAATTCCTGGTTTCATTTCTTTTTCTTCGAAGTTTCTAATAAAACCTTCTCTTTTCAGAACCTCTAAAACATTTTTTCTAAATCTAGAAGCTGGAGCGTCGACAACTTTTTTATTTGTTGTCTGTCCATTCCTTATCCTAGTTAACATATCACCTAGTGTATCACTCATTGACATTATAATTCACCTCTTACCAACTTGACTTAACCATGCCCGGAATAAGACCAGCTAAAGCATGCTCTCTTAAAGCTATTCTGGACATCTTAAACTTTCTATAGAAACCTCTGGGTCTTCCAGTAACCTCACACCTATTTCTAAGTCTTATTTTTGCACCATTTCTTGGACATTCTGATAATTTTAATTGAGCATTAAATCTATCTTCTATAGAAATGGTTTTATCACAGCAAATTTTTTTTAATTTAGCTCTTTTTGAACTATATTTATTCACAAGTTTGTGTCTTTTAATATTTTTTTGTATTGCACTCAGTTTAGCCATAAATTCTCTCCATATCTTATTTAACAAAAGGGAAGTTAAAATTTTTCAACAACTCTTTTGCTTCATCATCAGTTTTTGCAGTAGTGACAATTGTGATATCCATACCTCTTGGAGTATCAACTGTATCAAATTCAATTTCAGGAAAAATAAACTGTTCTTTTATACCTAAAGTATAATTACCTTTACCATCAAAACTTTTATTACTAATACCTCTAAAATCTCGGACCCTAGGTAAAGCTATGTTAATTAATCTATCTATAAACTCATACATTTTACTTTTTCTTAAAGTTACTTTGAGACCAACTGCCATGCCTTCTCTCAGTTTAAAACTTGCATTGGCCTTTTTTGCTTTAGTAACAATTGGAAATTGACCAGTAATGGAAGATAATTCTTTTTGAGCGATTTCAATTTTTTTTGTATCTTTTACCGCTTCTCCAACACCCATGTTAATGACGACTTTGTCAATTTTTGGTATCTCCATTACATTTTTATAATTAAATTTTTTATGTAATAAGTTAGCAATATTATTCTTATAGTTTTGATATAATCTTTCAGTCATACATACTCCAAAATCAAACTTTCGATCCAGATGACACTGTCAGTCTAATTTTTTCTTTTTTATTAATCTCATATTTAATTCTAGTAGCCTTAGAAGTTTTAGGATCAAGAAATGCAACATTGGACACATGAATAGGATGCTCAATCTCATCAATTTTACCTGGATTCTCTTGTGTTGGTTTTCTATGTTTTTTTACAATATTAACACCACGCACTTTCACTTTATCAATAGTTCTTAAAACTTCGATTATTTCACCGGATTTGCCTTTATCTTTGCCAGATATAACAGTAACATTATCACCTTTTTTTAATTTAAATTTTTTCATTATAAAACTTCCGGAGCTAACGATACAATCTTCATAAATTTTTTTCCTCTAAGTTCTCTTGTAACTGGACCAAATATTCTAGTCCCAATTGGTTCATTACTTTTGTTAACTAACACGGCTGCATTTTTATCAAATCTAATGCATGTTCCGTCATTTCTTTTAACTTCTTTAGCTGTTCTGACAATTACCGCTCTATGCACATCACCTTTTTTAACTCTTCCTCTAGGAATAGCTTCTTTGATTGAAACTACAATAACATCTCCAACGGAAGCAGTCTTACGCTTACTTCCGCCCAGCACTTTAATACATTGTAATAATCTTGCTCCAGAATTGTCGGCAACATCTAATTTTGTTTGCATTTGTATCATTTAGTACTCCAAATTAGTAAATCACTTCAAATTTTTTTGTTTTTGAAAAAGGTTTTGTCTCAACTATTTCAACAAAGTCTCCAGGTTGAAATTTATTATCTTTATCATGAGCATGAACTTTTTTTGACTTTGTAACAAATTTTTTATAAATAGGATGCATTATTCTTCTCTCGACTAATACTGTAACTGTTTTATCAGCTTTATTACTTACAACTTTTCCTGTTAATATTCTTTTTGGCATTATTTAACCTTCATTAAGTTATTATTTATAATAGTTTTGATAGCAGCTATTTCTCTTCTAATTAATCTAAATCTAACTGGATTTTCAATTTGACCATTTACCATCTGAAACCTTAAGTTGAATTGTTCTTTTCTTAGAAATTGTATTCTATCATTTAATTCATCTTTAGTTTTAGTTAAAAGATCTTTTGATTTATATTTAGCCATAACTAACCTTATATTATTTTTCTTACAAACTTTGTTTCTAGTGGTAATTTGGCAGCAGCAAGAGAAAAAGCTTCTTTTGCAGATTCTTCGGTAACTCCATCCAACTCAAACATAATTTTACCTGGCTTCACCCTACAAACCCAAAATTCAGGAGTACCTTTACCCTTACCCATTCTTACTTCAGCTGGTTTTTTTGAAACTGGTACATCTGGAAAAATCCTAATCCATAATCTACCTGTTCTTTTTAAATGTCTAGTAATAGCACGTCTAGCTGATTCAATTTGTCTTGCAGTCACCCTTTCAGGTCTGGTGGCTTTCAAACCATATGATCCAAAATTCAACGAAACACCACCTTTAGCCATGCCATGTATCCTACCTTTATGAGCTTTTCGAAATTTAGTTCTTTTTGGTTGTAACATAATCTTCTCTTTTAAATCTGGTTCTGTGGTTTATTATTTAAAAGCTTGTCTTGAGCCATAGGGTCATGTTCCATAATCTCACCCTTAAATACCCAAACCTTAACCCCTGTAGTACCATAAGTAGTGAATGCTGTAGCTTCACCATAATCAACATCAGCCCTCAAAGTATGTAGAGGAACTCTTCCTTCTCTATACCATTCTGTTCTAGCTATCTCCGCACCACCTAAACGGCCAGCACAATTAATCCTTACACCTTTTGCACCTAATCTCAATGCAGCTTGAACTGCTCGTTTCATAGCTCTTCTAAAAGCAACTCTTCTTTCTAACTGTTGTGCAATAGTTTCAGCAACTAATTTTGCATCTAACTCAGGTTTTCTAACTTCAATTATATTTAAATTTACTTCATTACCAATTTGCTTTTCTAAATTCTTTCTCAATGTTTCTATATCTTGGCCTTTTTTTCCAATCACCAAACCAGGTCTTCCCGCATGTATTGATACTCTAGTTTTACCAGCCGGTCTCTCTATAATAACTTTACTAACCGCAGCAGCTTTTAATTTATTTAAAAGATATTTTCTTAACTTTAAATCTTGGTGTAATTGGTCTGCATAAAGTTTAGTTCCAAACCAACGGGAATCCCATGTTCTATTTACACCTAGTCTGAAACCCAAAGGTTTAGTCTTTTGACCCATTTTTTTCCTCCACTTCTTCAGAAAGTATAATTGTCAAATGTGAAAAAGGTTTCAAAATTCTTGCACCTCTTCCTCTTGCTCTAGCATGAAATCTTTTCATAACAATACCTTTTCCAACAAATGCTTCTTTTACATATAATCTATCTATATCTAATGAATGATTGTTTTCAGCATTTGAAATAACTGATTTTAGAGCTTTTTCGACGTCTCTTGAAATTCTTTTTTTTGAAAATTGAAGCTTAGAAATAGCTACATCTGCTTTTTGTCTTCTAATCATTCCTAGAACTAAATTTAACTTTTGAGGACTAATTCTTAAGTTCTTTAAAACTACTTTAGCTTCATTGTCTTTTTCTCTACGAATATTTGACTTTATACTCATTTATTTACCTTTAACTTTTTTATCAGCTGCATGACCATAAAATGTTCTAGTTGGAGAAAACTCTCCCAGTTTATGACCAACCATAGCCTCAGTTACTGTGACCGGTATAAACTTCTTTCCATTGTGCACGCCAAAAGTAAGACCTACAAATTGAGGCATTATAGTTGAGCGTCTTGACCATGTTTTAATAACATCATTTCTACCTGATTCTCGTACTATATCAGCTTTTTTTATCAAGTAGCCATCAACGAAAGGACCTTTCCATACAGACCTAGTCATAACTTTATTTATTCCTTCTTCTAATTATTAACCTATCGGTTTTTTTATTGTTTCTTGTTCTTTTACCTTTTGTTGGTTTACCCCAAGGTGTGACAGGATGCCTACCACCAGAGGTTCTACCTTCGCCTCCACCGTGAGGGTGATCAATTGGGTTCATAGCTACACCTCGAACAGAGGGCCTTTTGCCCATCCACCTTTTTCTTCCAGCTTTACCAAAATTTTGATTTTGATTATCTTGATTAGAAACGGCTCCAATAGAACACATACAAGTTGATAGAACTAACCTAACTTCTCCAGAAGTAAGTCTTAAAATCGAGTATGACAGGTCCTTTCCAATAACTTGTACATATGAACCAGCAGATCTTGCAAGCTGTCCTCCCTTACCTGGTTTTAACTCAACATTATGTATAATTGTACCAACAGGGACAGCATTCAACGGCATAGCATTTCCCGGTTTAATGTCTGCCTTGGTCGAAGAGACAACTTTGTCACCAATTGACAATTTTTGTGGAGCCAATATATAACTTATATCACCATCATCATATTTAATTAATGCTATAAATGCAGACCTATTTGGATCATACTCAATCCTTTCGACTGTGGCTTCAATGTCAATTTTTGTTCTTTTAAAATCAATAACTCTATATTTTTTTTTGTGACCTCCACCTTTTTGCCATGATGTAATTCTGCCAGTATTGTTTCGACCACCAGATTTGGAAAGCCCTTTTGTTAATTTTTTAACCGGCTTACCTTTGTACAGGTCTGATCTATCTATTAATACAAGACTTCTTTGGCCAGGTGTTATCGGATTATACTGTTTTAAAGCCATAATTTAAACTCCTGCCGAAATATCTATTGTATTTCCCTCTTCTAAAGTAATAACAGCCTTTTTAATATCATTTCTTTTACCAAGTACACCTTTAAATCTCTTAACTTTACCCTTAATATTAATTATGTTCACAGATTTAACTTTAACTGAGAAAAGTTTTTCGACTGCACCTTTAATTTCATTTTTATTACTTTTATAGGCCACTTCAAATACAACTTTATTGAATTCAGATAATTTAGTAGCTTTTTCAGTAACTATAGGTTTAAGAATAATTTGATAAGATTTATTTAAATCGACTTCCTTAAACTTATTTTTATATTTAATCATTTGGATAACCTATCTTCAAATTCCTTTAACCCTTGTTCAGTGAAAATAATATGATCCTTTTTTAAAACATCATAAACATTTAAACCAAGCTGATTAATTGTATCAGCTAAAGGGACATTTCTAATAGCTAAGTTCAAATCATCTCTCTTATCATCTTTCCCTAAAACTAATAAAACTTTATTTATGCCTTCTTTAGAGAAAATTTTAATTATTTCAGAAGTCTTTTTTGAAATATTGTCAATATTAAATATCAAAATATTATTATTTTTTGCCTTCTGTGATAAAACTGACTTTAATCCTAATAATCTGATTTTTTTTGGAAGCTTATGTGAGTGAGATCTAGGAACTGGACCATGAACAACTCCACCACCACGAAACTGAACAACAGATGAAGCGCCATGACGAGCTCTACCGCCACCCTTTTGTCTATACATTTTAGCTGTTGTAGATTTTACTTCACTTCTAGATTTAACTTTATGATCACCTTGCTGTTTTTTAGCAAGTTGCCAATTTAAAACTCTAAGAATAACACCTTCATTAGGATCAATTCCAAATATCTCATCTTTAATAATAAAGTCAGAATTTTTTGATTTAGTTTTATTTAAAGTCTTAACTTTCAATTTAAACCTCTTTATTATCAATGTCTTTATCAGCGTCTGCGGTTAAAGTATCAGATGACACATCAGTAGTTGAAACAGCTTGTTCAATTGCTTTTTGATTATTTATTTCTTTATTTTTAACTTCAGAATTTTCAGACTTGGATTTGGTTTCATCATCTTGAACAATTTCTCTTTTATCAGATAAATTTTTCTTAGTTTCATTACTGTCTTTAAGGCCAGCAGGTTTTAATGCGTTTTCAGGCAATTTAGATTTAATTGCATCTCTTACTGTTAAATAACCATTTTTTGGTCCTGGTACAGAACCTTTAACATATAGCAAATCTTCTACGTCATTAATTTGAAGAACTGTGAGATTTTGAATCGTTTTGTTGACATTACCATATTGGCCAGCCATTTTTTTCCCTTTCCATACTCTACCAGGGTCTTGGCTGTTTCCAGTGGAACCGTGTGATCTGTGGCTAATTGACACACCATGAGTTGCTTCCAATCCAGCAAAATTATGTCTTTTCATACCACCCGAAAATCCTTTACCATGCGACACTCCTGAAACATCAATTTTTTGACCAACAGTAAAATGATTAATAGAAAATATTTTACCTTCTTCAACTAACATGTCTTCATCTACACGAAATTCTTTTAAAATTTTTTTTGGTTCTACCTTTGATTTTGCAAAATGACCTCTAATAGCTTTATTTGTATTTTTTGTTTTGACTTTCCCTGCACCAACTTGGATTGCAAAGTAACCATTTTTATTTCGATCCAAAACTTTTACAACCTGATTTTCTTCAAGTTTCATTACGGTTACAGGAAAGGAATTTCCAGCATCATCAAAAATTCTGGTCATGCCTATCTTTTTTAAAATTAACCCACTTCTCATAATTAACTCTTAAATCTTAATTTCTACATCTACACCAGATGCAAGATCTAGCTTCATCAAAGCATCCACAGTTTGAGGTGTTGGCTCAATTATATCTAGTAATCTTTTATGAGTTCTAATCTCAAATTGTTCTCTACTTTTTTTATCAACATGAGGACTTTTTAATACAGTAAATCTTTTTAACGAAACAGGCAGAGGTATAGGACCTTTAACTTGAGCACCAGTTCTTCTGGCAGTATTAACTATCTCAGAAGTAGAATGATCAAGTATTCTATGATCAAAAGCCTTAAGCCTAATTCTTATATTTTGATTTTCCATTAAATTATCCTAATTAGTTATGATTCTATGCTGGACACAACTCCCGCGCCCACAGTTCGACCACCTTCTCTTATTGCAAATCTTAATCCTTCGTCCATTGCTATTGGCTGTATTAATTCAACAGTCATTGCTATGTTATCGCCTGGCATTACCATTTCTGTCCCTGATGGCAATTCTACTGAACCCGTGACATCTGTTGTTCTAAAGTAAAACTGTGGTCTGTAATTACTAAAAAAAGGTGTATGTCTTCCACCTTCTTCTTTGGTCAATACATAAGCTTCAGCTTTAAACTTTTTAAACGGCTTGATAGAACCTGGGGCAGATAAAACTTGTCCTCTTTCGACTTCTTCTCTTTTTGTTCCTCTTAAAAGAACCCCAACATTATCTCCAGCTTCACCTTGATCTAGAAGCTTTCTGAACATCTCAACACCAGTACAGGTGGTTTTTGTTGTTTCTTTTAATCCAACAATTTCTATTTCTTCTCCAACTTTAACAACTCCTCTTTCAACACGGCCAGTTACAACTGTTCCTCTTCCAGAAATTGAAAATACATCTTCTATAGGCATTAAAAAAGGTTGATCTTTTGGTCTCTCTGGCTGAGGTATATATTTATCCACCTCTGCCATCAAAGCATTTATAGAGTTTACTCCTATCTCTTCATCTCTTCCTTCAAGAGCGGCTAAAGCACTGCCTTTTACAATTGGTATATCGTCCCCTGGGAATTCATAACTTGTTAATAATTCTCTAATTTCTAATTCAACTAATTCTAAAAGCTCTGCATCATCAACTTGATCAACTTTGTTCAAGTAAACAACCAAAGCAGGAACACCAACTTGTCGAGCTAATAATATATGTTCTCTTGTTTGTGGCATAGGACCATCAGCAGCATTCACTACTAAAATAGCACCATCCATCTGAGCCGCTCCAGTAATCATGTTTTTAAGCTCCAGTAATCGACCAGGACAATCTACGTGAGCATAATGCCTGTTTTCAGTTTCATATTCAACGTGCGCAGTAGATATCGTAATGCCCCTTTCTCTTTCTTCTGGAGCTTTATCAATCTGATCATAAGCTGAAAAATCAGCTCTACCTGCATCAGCCATCACTTTTGTAATAGCTGCTGTTAATGTTGTTTTACCATGATCAACATGGCCAATTGTACCAATGTTAACATGTGGTTTGCTACGATCAAATTTTTCTTTAGACATTTTATAAACCTCTCATTGTTGTTACGCTAGTTTTGCCTTAACCTCATCAGCTACTGCTTGAGGCACCTGTTCATAATGATCGAATTGCATGGTAAATTGTGCTCGTCCTTGGCTCATAGACCTTAAGTTATTAACATAACCAAACATATTAGCTAACGGAACCATTGCATCAATAACTCTTGCATTTCCTCTACTATCCATACCACCGACTTGGCCTCTACGACTATTTAAATCTCCAATAATGTCTCCCATATAATCTTCGGGAGTTACAACTTCGACTTTCATAATTGGTTCAAGCAGAGCCGGGTTAGCCTTAGTCATACCTTCCCTGAATGCAGCTCTTGAGGCAATTTCAAATGCCATTACTGACGAATCAACATCATGGCTGGCACCATCAATCAAATTAACCTTGAAATTAATACAAGGAAAGCCAGCAACTACACCAGATTCTTTTGCATAAGTTAAACCTTTTTCTACTCCCGGTATATATTCAGTAGGCACCGATCCACCACGAATAGAGTTTATAAATTCATAATCGACACTTTCATTAGGTGAAAAAATTAATTTTACTCGTGCAAATTGTCCAGCACCACCTGATTGTTTTTTATGAGTATAATCAACTTCAACTTCTTTAGTAATAGTCTCTCTATATGCAACTTGAGGTGCTCCAATATTTGCTTCAACTTTGAATTCTCTTTTTAATCTGTCAATCAATATATCCAAGTGCAATTCACCCATGCCTTTCATAATTGTTTGACCTGACTCCAAATCAGTCGAAACTTGAAAAGAAGGATCTTCCGCAGCAAGACGTTGCAAACCTACTGACATTTTCTCTTGATCATTCTTAGATTTTGGCTCTACGGCAATTTCAATCACTGGGTCAGGAAATGTCATGGTTTCTAAAACAACTGGTTTATCGCCATCACACATAGTGTCACCAGTAGTAGTATCTTTCATTCCAGCTAAAGCAACTATGTCTCCTGCATAAGCCACATCTATCTCTTCTCTGTTATTAGAATGCATCATCATCATTCTACCAACTCTTTCTTTTTTTCCTTTAGTGGAGTTAAGAAGACTGTCACCTTTTTTTATTGAACCAGAGTAAAGCCGCATAAAAGTAAGAGACCCAACAAATGGGTCATTCATTATTTTAAAAGCTAGTCCAGAAAATGGATCATTATCATCAGCTTTTCTTTCAATGTTTCTTTTTTCCTCGGGGTCGTCTGGAGCAAAGCCCATGTAAGGAGGCACATCTAGTGGACCTGGCAGAAAATCGATAACGCTATTAAGCATAGTCTGTACGCCTTTATTTTTAAAGGCTGAACCACACAACACAGGCACAAAAGACATATTTAATGTACCTTTTCTGATTAAATCTCTTAAAGAATCGGCATCTGGCTCTTCTCCTTCCAGATATTTTTCCATCCACGTATCGTCTTGTTCAACTGCCAATTCAACTAGCTCAGACCGCATCTTGTTAGCTTTATCTTTCAATGATTCTCTAATACCAACTAACTTCCAAGAAGCACCTAAATCATCAGAGTCCCAAATCCATTCCTTCATAGTCACAAGATCAACCAAACCCTCAAATTCGTTTTCTGAACCTATCGGCAAATTAATTGGAATAGGAGTTGCCCCAGTTCTATCTTTAACCATTTTTACACAATTAAAAAAATCAGCCCCAATCTTATCCATTTTATTGACGAAAACGATTCTAGGAACTTTATATCTGTCAGCTTGCCTCCAAACAGTTTCTGTTTGCGGCTCAATTCCAGCATTAGCATCTAATACACATATAGCTCCATCTAATACAGCTAAAGACCTTTCAACTTCTATTGTAAAATCAACGTGACCAGGAGTATCGATTATATTAAATCTAAATTTAGCTTCATCTTCAGTTTCACCGAATTTTTTTTCAAAACTTTTACCATCTTCTGTTCGGAACCAAAAACAGGTCGTAGCGGCTGAAGTAATTGTGATACCTCTTTCTTGCTCTTGTTCCATCCAATCCATTGTCGCATTACCATCATGAACTTCACCAATTTTATGGTTCTTGCCAGTATAATATAGGATCCTTTCTGTAGTAGTAGTCTTACCAGCATCAATATGTGCCATAATCCCAAAATTTCTATATCTTTGTAATTCAAATTTTCTAGACATGTTTTTACCTTACCATCTATAATGAGCGAAAGCTTTATTCGCATCTGCCATTTTATGTGTATCTTCTCTTTTTTTAACTGAGTTTCCTTTATTAGATGATGCGTCAATTAGTTCTGCTCCTAACCTATCAACCATAGATTTTTCAGATCTTGAACGGCTACTATTTATAATCCATCTTATAGCTAAAGCTTGAGATCTTTCTGACCTTACTTCAACTGGAACTTGATAGGTAGCACCTCCAACTCTCCTAGAACGAACCTCAATCTGAGGCTTGACATTGTTTAAGGCTTCATGAAACAAAGCTAAGGGATCAGATTTAGTTTTTTCTTTAACAAAATCTAAAGCACCATAAACTATTTTTTCAGCAGTGGACCTTTTACCATCATACATTATGCAAGATGTGAACTTTGAAATGATAAGATCCTTAAATTTAGGATCTGGCATAATTGGTCTTTTAATAGCTTTTCTTCTTCTTGACATAATAAACTCTACTTTGGCCTCTTAGTGCCATATTTGGATCTTCTTTGCTTTCTATCATTCACACCTTGAGTATCTAAATTTCCTCTAATTATATGATAACGTACTCCAGGCAAATCTTTCACACGCCCACCTCTAATCATCACCACCGAATGCTCTTGAAGATTATGTCCCTCTCCAGGTATGTATGAAGTTACTTCAAAACCATTTGTAAGTCTGATTCTAGCGACTTTTCGAAGTGCTGAGTTAGGTTTTTTAGGTGTTGTGGTATAAACCCTTGTACAAACACCTCTTTTTTGAGGACAAGATTCCATTGCAGGTACTTTTGTTTTTTTCAATGGTTTTTTTCTACCATTCCTAATCAATTGGTTAATAGTTGGCATAAATATCCTTATTAATTTAATGTTTTAGTGTCTGGTTACCCACTACCTAATACATCAATGTTGCGAAAGATAAACTTTACTATCAAATAGGTCAAGTTAAATTAATAGTTTTTTTTATTATTCTATCAATTCAGAATCGATCTCTTTTTGCTTATCAATTTCTTCCAATAAATCTTTGTCTCTCTTAGCTGCAATTTTTTTAAACTTATTAACTACAGAACCTGTACCCGCTGGAACAAGCCTTCCTACAATTACATTTTCTTTTAAACCTGTAAGCAAATCTGTTTTCCCGGAAACAGCGGCTTCTGTTAAAACTCTAGTTGTCTCTTGAAAAGATGCCGCAGATATAAAACTATCAGTTTGCAAGCTAGCTTTTGTAATGCCCAAAAGCACGTGATTACCCTGAGCAGGTTTTTTATTTTCCTTGATAACATTGTCGTTTACTTGCTTAAATTCGCTGCGATGCACATGTTCACCATTTAGAAAAGTAGTATCACCATGATCTGTTATTTCAATCTTTTGAAGCATCTGTCTAACAATAACCTCAATATGTTTATCATTAATCTTAACACCTTGTAATCTATAAACATCCTGAACTTCTTTAACGAGATAATTAGCCAGCGCTTCAATTCCAAGTATATTCAAAATATCGTGAGGCACAGGGCTACCATCAATTATAAGATCTCCCTTCCTAATAAAATCACCTTCTTGAACAGCTAATAATTTACCTTTTGGAACCATATACTCAACAGTCTCAATTTCTTCAGACTGAGACACAATCCTAATTCTTCGTTTTGTTTTGTAATCTGCACCAAATTCAACAACTCCGTCAATTTCAGCTATAACTGCAAAGTCTTTTGGTTTTCTGGCCTCAAATAATTCCGCCACACGTGGAAGTCCTCCAGTAATATCTCTAGTTTTAGAGCTCTCCCTCGGTATTCTTGCTAAAACAGTACCTGCCTTAACCTTGGCTCCACTCTCTACCTGCAATATAGCATTAACAGACATAAAATATCTTGCCTCCAAGCCATTGCTTAATGTAATTACGTCACCATTTTCATCTCTAATAGTCACCCTAGGCCGAAGATCACTTCCATCTTTTTGCTGCTTCCAATCTACAACTTGCCTATTTGATATTCCAGTCACATCATCTACAACTTCTCTCATAGAAATACCATCAATTAAATCAACATAATTCGCAATTCCCTTTTTTTCAGAGATTATTGGTATTGTATAAGGATCCCATTCAGCAAGGACGTCTCCACCTTTAATATTTTCTCCCTCTTTTTTTAAGAGTTTGGCACCATATTGCAGTCTATACCTAGCTTTTTCACGACCCTGACTATCAAGAATAGTCATCTCTGAAGATCTTGACATAACAACTTCACTTCCATCTTCCGTTTGTATGAGAGAAGCATTATCAAGTTTAATTTTTCCATCAAATGGAGCCTCGATATTAGATTGTTCGGCACCTCTTTGTGCAGCGCCGCCAATATGAAATGTTCGCATAGTCAATTGTGTACCTGGTTCACCGATTGATTGAGCGGCGACAACACCAACAGCTTCACCAATATTCACTGATGTGCCACGCGCCAAGTCTCTACCATAACAAGCAGCACATATACCTATTTTAGACTCACATGTTAGTGCTGATCTAATTTTGATTATATCAACACCAGATTTTTCAATTAAATCAACAGCAACTTCATCAATAATTTGGCCAGCTTTTACAATAATAACATCTTTTTCAACAGATAAAATATCATCAAGAGCAGATCTACCAAGAATTCTGTCACCCAAAGATTCGATTATTTCACCACCTTCAATTATAGCTCTACAATCGAAACCTTTTTTAGTACCACAATCATGTTCTGTAATAATACAATCTTGAGCAACATCAACTAATCTTCTTGTTAAGTATCCTGAATTAGCAGTTTTTAGAGCTGTATCCGCAAGACCTTTTCTAGCACCATGTGTAGAGTTAAAATATTCTAGAACGTCAAGACCTTCTTTAAAAGAAGAAATGATAGGAGTCTCGATTATTTCACCAGATGGTTTTGCCATTAATCCTCTCATCCCAGCTAATTGTTTTATTTGAGCGGCAGAACCTCTTGCACCTGAATGTGCCATCATCCAAACTGAATTTACTGGTTCATTTTCTTTAGTTGTAGATATATTTTTCATCATTTCATCAGCCACGTCATCAGAACATTTTGACCAAACATCTACAACTTTGTTATATTTTTCACCTTGGGTAATAAGGCCATCTAGATATTGTTGTTCAAAATTTTTAACTTTTTTTTCAGCACTTGAAACAAGATCAGATTTGGCTTTAGGTGTTTCAAGATCTGTTATTCCAAATGATATACCTGATATACATGCATGATTGAAACCTAGAGCCATTAATTTATCACAAAATATAACAGTTTCTTTTTGTCCACAATGCCTATAAACAAAATCGATTACATTGGTAACTTCTTTTTTGGTCATAAGTTTGTTAACTATCTCATAATCAACAGATGCGTGTTTTGGAATAACATTGGATAGCTTAGCTCGACCAGGAGTAGTATTTAAAATTTTATGCTCTTTTTTACCATTTTCGCCATTCACTGGAACTCTTAATTTTATACTTGCCTGCAAATCAACAACATCATGATTCAAAGCAATAAGAACTTCCTCAACACTAGAAAAAATCAAGCCCTCACCTTTTGAATTCTCCTTAACTAGAGATAAATAGTAAAGACCTAATATAATATCTTGTGATGGAACAATTATAGGCTTTCCACTTGAAGGCGATAAAATGTTATTTGTTGACATCATTAACACTCTTGCTTCAAGCTGCGCTTCAAGCGACAAAGGCACATGAACTGCCATTTGGTCTCCATCAAAGTCAGCATTAAATGCTGTACAAACTAGTGGGTGCAAGTTTATTGCTTTTCCTTCTATTAAAACAGGTTCAAAAGCTTGTATACCTAACCGGTGTAATGTAGGAGCTCTATTAAGTAAAACTGGATGCTCTCTAATAACTTCTTCCAATATATCCCAAACTTCAGGTCTTTCCTTTTCAACCATTCTTTTTGCTGCCTTAATTGTGTTAGCAAGGCCATACAACTCTAATTTTGAATAAATAAAAGGCTTAAATAATTCTAAAGCCATTTTTTTGGGTATTCCACATTGATGAAGTTTCAACTCTGGTCCAACTACGATTACTGATCTACCAGAATAATCAACTCTTTTACCTAATAAATTTTGTCTGAAACGACCCTGCTTTCCTTTGAGCATATCTGAAAGAGATTTTAAAGGGCGTTTATTCACACCTGTAATTACTCTACCTCTTCTACCATTATCAAACAAAGCATCAACTGATTCTTGTAACATCCTTTTTTCATTTCTTACAATAATGTCAGGTGCCCTGAGTTCTATAAGTCGTTTCAATCTATTATTTCTATTAATAACCCTTCTATAAAGATCATTTAAATCTGATGTCGCAAACCTACCACCATCCAGAGGAACCAAAGGTCTTAATTCTGGTGGTATAACGGGTACAACATCAAGTATCATCCATTCCGGCTTTGATCCAGAAGACAAGAAAGATTCTATTAATTTTAATCTTTTAACTAACTTTTTCCTTTTTAATTCTGAAGAGGTTTGTTCTAGATCTTCTTTAACCTTTATCAACTCTTGATTTAAATCAAGCTCAGATAACAATTTTTTTATAGCCTCTGCGCCAATGGCCACTTCAAAACTTTCATCTCCAAATTCATCTAAATATTTATCATACTCTTCCTCAGATATAATTTGGCCTTTATTTAATGATGTAAGTCCTGGCTCGGTAACTATGAAACTTTCAAAATAAAGTACTTTTTCCAAATCTTTTAAAATCATATCTGTAAGAAGACCAATTCTTGATGGCAATGATTTCAAAAACCAAATATGAGCAACAGGTGAGGCTAATTCAATGTGTCCCATTCTCTCACGCCTTACTTTTGAAAGGGTAACTTCAACTCCACATTTTTCACAAATAATGCCTCTATATTTCATCCTTTTATATTTCCCGCATAGACACTCATAATCTCTAACTGGACCAAAAATTTTAGCGCAAAAAAGTCCGTCTCTTTCTGGCTTAAATGTTCTGTAGTTTATTGTTTCAGGCTTTTTTATTTCTCCAAAAGACCAACTTCGAATAGATTCTGAAGAAGCAATAGATATACCAATTCTGTCAAAAGACTGACTTTGATCTATTTGCCCAAAAGGATTAATCAATTCATTCATTTTATTCTCCAATAATTATTCAGATATTTCTAAATTTACATTCAAACCTAAAGATTTTAACTCTTTCACTAATACGTTAAATGACTCAGGTATACCAGCCTCAAAATCGTCATCACCTCTAATAATTGCCTCATAAACTTTAGTCCTTCCTGACACATCGTCAGACTTAACTGTAAGCATTTCTTGCAATGTATATGCGGCACCATATGCTTCGAGAGCCCAAACTTCCATCTCTCCAAATCTTTGACCACCAAACTGAGCTTTCCCTCCTAATGGCTGTTGTGTGACTAGAGAGTATGGTCCAATAGATCTTGCATGTATTTTATCATCAACTAAATGATGAAGTTTTAACATATAGATATATCCCACTGTCACCTTTCTATCAAAATACTCGCCAGTTCGACCGTCTATTAATTCTATTTGGCCTGATACATCTAAACCAGCAAGATCAAGCATTTTGCTTACATCTTCTTCATTAGCACCGTCAAAAACAGGAGTTGCCATAGGTACGCCACGTTTAAGGTTTTTAGCATGCTGGATTATGTCCACATCACTCATTCCTTTAAAATTCTCATCATACTTAGATCCATAGACATTTTTTAAATATTTTTTGATATCACTTGCTTCATTATTTTTGTTATAAATCTCCAACATATTTGAAATTTTTTTACCTATACCGTAAGCGGCCCATCCTAAATGTGTCTCTAATATCTGACCTACATTCATCCTCGATGGTACACCTAATGGGTTTAATACAACGTCAACAGGCGTCCCATCTTTAAGATGAGGCATATCTTCAAGTGGCAAGATTTTAGAAATAACACCTTTATTTCCGTGTCTTCCAGCCATCTTATCGCCAGATTGAAGTTTTCTTTTTACTGCGATGAAAACTTTTACCATTTTCATTACACCTGGAAGCAACTCGTCACCTCTTTGTAATTTATCAACTCTGTCACTAAACTTACTTTCAAGATTAGCAGTAACAGTTTCAAAATGACTTAACAGTTTGATTATTTGGCTCTGGATTTTTTCATCTTCGACAGTTATGGTTAATAATTCTTTATTTTTAAATTCAGCCAAATGTTTTTTTCCTATCACAGTTCCTTTTTTTAAAGCAACGTCTGATTTAATTACCTTCTGATTTTCTAGTAGCTCTCTTAGCTTACCATAAAAACCTTTTTCGATTATTAATTTTTCATCGTCTCTGTCTTTAGCAAATTTGTCGATTTCAAACCTTTCTATAGCTCGAGATCTCTCATCTTTATCAATTCCTCTTCTAGAAAATATTCTCACATCAACAACAGTCCCTGATACTCCAGGTGGGACTTTCAATGAACTATCTCTTACATCTGACGCTTTTTCTCCAAAAATAGCCCTTAATAATTTTTCTTCTGGGGTAATGGGACTTTCACCTTTTGGCGTTACTTTCCCAACCAAAATATCTCCTGGTTTTACTTCAGCCCCTATATAAATCATACCAGCTTCATCAAGATTTCTAAGAGCTTCCTCTCCAACATTAGGGATATCTCTAGTAATTTCTTCTTGACCTAATTTTGTATCGCGAGCCATTACCTCAAATTCTTCGATATGTATTGACGAAAACACATCATCTCGAACCACTCTTTCAGAAACTAAAATTGAGTCTTCAAAATTATAACCATTCCAAGGCATGAAAGCGACTAAAACATTTTTACCTAAACCTAATTCACCATCTTCGGTAGAAGGCCCGTCAGCTATAATATCACCCACATTAATATTGTCACCTACTTGAACAAGTGGCCTTTGATTTATACAGGTATTTTGATTACTTCTTTGGAATTTCATTAGAGAATAAATATCTACCGGTGAAACATCATCAGAATCAGAAGTAGTTGCTTTAATCACAATTCTAGTAGCATCAACTTGATCAACAATCCCTTTTCTTCTAGCAACAATTGCGACACCAGAATCTCGAGCAACTGTCGCTTCTATTCCAGTACCAACCAATGGGCTTTCCGCTTTTATCAATGGAACAGCTTGACGTTGCATATTAGACCCCATTAGCGCTCTATTTGCATCATCATTTTCTAAGAAAGGTATCATTGCTGAGGCCACAGAAACAAGTTGTTTAGGAGAAACATCCATCAGCTCTATATCTTCAGGTCTAGCCAAACCAATTTCACCATCTTTACGAACTGGTATTAATTCACCTGTAAAAGCACCATTTTTATCTAATTGTGCATTTGCTTGTGCAATGGTATACCTTCCTTCTTCAATTGCTGAAATATATCGCACTGTTTCAGTCACAATCCCTTTTTTTACTTCTCTATAGGGTGTTTCAATAAAACCGTATTTATTAACCTGAGCAAAAGTGGCTAATGAATTTATCAAGCCAATGTTTGGTCCTTCAGGAGTTTCAATTGGACATATTCTTCCATAATGTGTTGGATGAACATCTCTTACCTCGAAACCAGCTCTTTCACGTGTTAAACCTCCAGGCCCTAATGCAGATACTCTTCTTTTGTGAGTGATTTCAGAAAGTGGATTAGTTTGATCCATGAACTGTGATAATTGACTTGAACCAAAAAATTCTCTAATAGATGCAGCTGCCGGCTTTGCATTGATTAGATCTTGAGGCATTAGATTTTCAATTTCATTTGCAGAACTCATTCTTTCTCTAATTGCTCTTTCCATTCTTAATAATCCAACCCGGTATTGATTCTCTAATAGCTCACCAACAGAACGCACTCTTCTATTACCTAAATGGTCTATATCATCAATTTCACCTTGGCCATCTTTTAAACTAACTAATACTTTAAGTATGGATAAAATATCAACCTTTCTTAAAGTTCTAACTCTATCATCTACATCTAAATTAAGCCTTGCTGACATTTTAACTCGACCAACAGCTGATAAATCATACCTCTCCTCGTCAAAAAATAAATTTTGAAACAATGCTTCAGCACTTTCATAAGCTGGAGGTTCACCAGGCCTCATCACACGATAGATGTCGACCAAAGCCTCTTCTCGAGAGAAGTTTTTGTCATTTTGAATTGTGTTTAAAATCCATGGGCCAACATTATTACCATCAACCATCAATAGATTTATCTTATTAATTTTTTGAGTTTTAACAGAAGCCAAAACATCTTTTTCAATTAAATCACCAGCTTCAAATAAAACTTCTCCGGAAGAAATATTAATAATATCTTCTGCAAGATGACCCCCAATTAATTCCTCATCTTTTAAAAGTATATGTTTTAGTCCATCTTCTTCAAGTTTTTTTAAAAATCTTGGTGTTAGTTTATCATCAGGAGTTGCTACAATATTCCCATCGTCAGCGTTTACTAAATCAAATCTAAGTTTAGTATTTTTAAGATTATCTTTATTAAATTCTGAGACCCAACCAATATCTTTTAATTCACACAATTGAGACTCGTAGAAAAAATTTAAAATTTCTTCTTTAGTCATACCAAACATTTTTGATCTTTCAGGTGAAATGTTTTTTTCTTCACATGAATTAATGTATTCTTCAGTTTCTTTACTAAGTAAAGCCATTAATAATGTACTGCAAGGAATTTTTCTTCTTCGATCAATCCTTACGTTAATTATATCTTTTGGGTCAAATTCAAAGTCAAGCCATGAACCTCTATAAGGTATTACTCGAGCTGCAAATAAAAATTTTCCTGAAGAATGCGTTTTACCTTTATCATGATCAAAAAATACACCTGGTGATCTATGCATCTGTGAAACAATAACTCTTTCAACACCATTTACAACAAATGTGCCATTGGGAGTCATTAATGGCATTTCACCTAAATAAACATCCTGCTCTTTCATATCTCTTATTGAACGAGTGCCAGAGTCTTCATCAATATCCCAAACTATCAATCTCAATGTTACTCTTAGTCCGGATGCATAAGTCAACCCTCTCTGCTGACATTCCTCAACATCATATTTTGGCTCCTCAAGACTATATGAAACAAACTCTAACATTGATTTGCCTGAGAAATCTTTTATTGGAAAAATAGATAAAAATACTTCCTGAAGACCCTCTTTTGACCTTTCTTCTGGCTTAACGTGCATCTGTAAATACTGGTCATATGAATGCCTCTGAACTTCTATTAAGTTTGGCATTTTTACGGCTTCTGAAATTTTTCCAAATGTTCTTCTTATTCTTCTTCTGTTAAGTAAATTACTTGTTTGAGATTGCATAGATTTCCTTGTAAAAGTTGATAAAGTTGCAGTTATAATGTATTAAATTATTTTAGCTCTACGGTTGCACCAGCGGCTTCAAGTTTTGATTTAATATCATTAGCTTCAGCCTCTGCAACACCCTCTTTAACAACTTTAGGAGCGCCTTCAACCAAGTCCTTCGCCTCTTTTAGGCCAAGTCCTGTTATTGTTCTTACTTCTTTAATAACATTTATTTTCTGAGCCCCTGCAGCTGTTAAATGGACATCAAATTCTGTCTTAGCTTCTGCAGCTGGAGCAGCATCACCACTAGCTACACCTGCCACAGCCACTGGCGCAGCTGCTGCGGCACTAACACCCCACTTTTCTTCTAAAATTTTTGATAGTTCAGCTGCCTCAATTACAGACAGTGAACTTAAATCTTCAGCAATTTTTTCTAAATCAGCCATTATTTTTCTCCTTTTTAATGATTTAATTATTTTTTTGTTGCTAGGATACGAGCTAACCTTGAAGGTGGCTCTTTAAGTGTTCTTACAAGTTTTGTTGGGCCAGCCATCAGCAACCCTATGAGCTTTGACCTTACTTCATCTAAACTTGGTAAAGATGCTAAATTAGATATTTCATCTACTGAAAGTGATTTCGTATCAACACCCCCACCT
Organism: uncultured SAR116 cluster alpha proteobacterium; assembly: GCA_902622745.1. Classification (GTDB taxonomy): domain Bacteria; phylum Pseudomonadota; class Alphaproteobacteria; order Puniceispirillales; family Marisalimonadaceae; genus TMED54. The sequence goes on along the minus strand of CACNQW010000005.1, from coordinate 27,189 downwards.
ATAATTTTAATTTTTTCAGATTCTTTAGTAAAATCAACCAAGACTTTTGCTGGTGCTATTGCGTCTTCAGAAGAACCTATAGCTGTTGGGCCAGCAAAAAGACTATCAAGATATTCAAATTTTGTTTTTTTTAGTGCAAGCTTAACTATTTTATTTTTTGTAACTTTAAATTTACAATTAGCGTCTCTCATATTTGATCTAAGAATTGTTGTTTCCGATACAGTCAATCCATTAATATGTGTCACTATAATTGATTGAGAATTTAAAAAAGTGTTATGTAAACTTTCAACCAATTCTTTTTTTTGTTTCCTATTCAATTTAGGCCTCCATATTTAAGTAGGCCTGCCCCTAGTATTTGTCTATGCAGGAATTTACGCAATCAACCTACAGTCTTGGACAGGTTTAATTTATTTCACAATTTACACTAACTCCCATGGTAGATGAGAGTGAGATTTTTCTTATAAATGTACCTTTAGCTCCTGATGGTTTTAATTTTTTTATAGTATCTACAAATGATTTTATGTTTTCAACAATGCTCTTAGCTTCAAAATTTGATTTAGCAATACCTGCCTGTACAATACCGTTTTTTTCAGTTTTAAATTGAACCTGTCCAGATTTTGCTAATTTAACAGCTTCGCCAATGTTCGGTGTAACAGTACCCATTTTAGGGTTTGGCATTAGCCCCTTTGGGCCAAGAATTTTAGCAACTTTACTAACAGTACTCATCATATCAGGAGATGAAATTACTCTATCAAAGTCTAAAAATCCATCTTGTATTTTTTGGATTAAATCATCGGAACCAATTACATCAGCCCCTTCTTTTTTTGCATCTTCTGCATTTTTATCTTTTGCAAATACAGCTACTTTAATTTCTTTACCACTTCCATTTGGTAAATTTACAGTTCCTCTAACCATTTGATCTGCATGTCTTGGATCTACACCTAAATTTAGAGAAATTTCAATAGTTTCGTTAATTTTACTTCTTTTATTTTTTAGTATAATATCAACTGCATCATCATAATTATAAACTTTAGATACATCAAAAGACTTGTATGCTTCAATCAAAAATTTACCCTTAGACATTATATTACTCCGTAACCTCAATACCCATAGACCTAGCAGATCCTTCAACCATTTTTATTGCACCCTCAATATTTGCAGCATTGAGATCTTTCATTTTATTCTCAGCTATCTCACGAACTTGCTTAGCATTAACCTTACCAACTAAACTTCTTCCAGGCTCAGATGAAGCTTTGTCCATTCCGGCAGCTTTTTTTATAAAATAAGATACTGGAGGTGTTTTTGTAACAAAAGAAAAAGATTTGTCAACAAATACAGTTATAATGACTGGTATTGGCATATTTTTTTCTAATTTTTCAGTAGAAGCGTTAAATGCTTTACAAAACTCCATTATGTTAATACCTCTTTGACCTAAGGCTGGACCGACTGGTGGTGATGGATTTGCTGCACCTGCAGGAATATTTAATTTAATGTATCCGTCTATTTTTTTTGCCATAACTACTCTCTTATATTTTTTCAACTTGTGTAAATTCTAAATCAACGGGTGTTGATCTTCCAAAAATTGATACCGAAACCTTAAGTCTTGATTTATCTTCATCTATTTCTTCAACTAATCCATTAAAACTTTGGAAAGGTCCATCAGAAACTCTTACTTCTTCACCTATTTCAAAAATAACATTAGACCTAGGTCTTTCAACCCTTTCGGTTATCTGTTCTATTAATCTTTTTGCTTCAATTGAGCTTAATGCGATAGGTTTACCTTTTGCACCTAAAAAATTTGTGACTTTAGGCTGAGATTTGACAAAATGCCAACTTTCATCAGTCATATTCATTTTAATCAGCAAATAACCGGGAAAAAATTTCTTTTCAGTTTTTACTTTTGCTCCTTTTCTAATCTCAAGAATTTCTTCAGTTGGAACAAGTATCTCTTCAATAAATCCTTCCATGTTTTTGGATTTCATTTGTTCTTCTATTGTTTCTTTTACTCGTTTTTCAGAGCCTGAATAAACATGCACAACATACCACTTATATTCCATAACTAAGTTCCTAATCCCAAAACAAATTCAACAATATTAGATAACAAAAGATCAACTAAAAAAAAGAACACAGACGCTAACACAGCCATAAGTAAAACTGTTATAGTTGCAAATAAAGTGTCTCTTTTAGTAGCCCAAGTTATTCTTTTTAATTCTTGTCTTACCTGCCTAACAAATTGTGCGGGACTTGTTTTAGACATATCTATCCTTCCTAAACGTTTGTCAATATATCTTTTTTTTTGATTAAGTCAAAATTTTCATAAATATAAATAATATGGCAGGAGTAGAGGGACTCGAACCCCCAGCCCCCGGTTTTGGAGACCGGTGCTCTACCAATTGAGCTATACTCCTAATTAGTTATGATTCTATGCTGGACACAACTCCCGCGCCCACAGTTCGACCACCTTCTCTTATTGCAAATCTTAATCCTTCGTCCATTGCTATTGGCTGTATTAATTCAACAGTCATTGCTATGTTATCGCCTGGCATTACCATTTCTGTCCCTGATGGCAATTCTACTGAACCCGTGACATCTGTTGTTCTAAAGTAAAACTGTGGTCTGTAATTACTAAAAAAAGGTGTATGTCTTCCACCTTCTTCTTTGGTCAATACATAAGCTTCAGCTTTAAACTTTTTAAACGGCTTGATAGAACCTGGGGCAGATAAAACTTGTCCTCTTTCGACTTCTTCTCTTTTTGTTCCTCTTAAAAGAACCCCAACATTATCTCCAGCTTCACCTTGATCTAGAAGCTTTCTGAACATCTCAACACCAGTACAGGTGGTTTTTGTTGTTTCTTTTAATCCAACAATTTCTATTTCTTCTCCAACTTTAACAACTCCTCTTTCAACACGGCCAGTTACAACTGTTCCTCTTCCAGAAATTGAAAATACATCTTCTATAGGCATTAAAAAAGGTTGATCTTTTGGTCTCTCTGGCTGAGGTATATATTTATCCACCTCTGCCATCAAAGCATTTATAGAGTTTACTCCTATCTCTTCATCTCTTCCTTCAAGAGCGGCTAAAGCACTGCCTTTTACAATTGGTATATCGTCCCCTGGGAATTCATAACTTGTTAATAATTCTCTAATTTCTAATTCAACTAATTCTAAAAGCTCTGCATCATCAACTTGATCAACTTTGTTCAAGTAAACAACCAAAGCAGGAACACCAACTTGTCGAGCTAATAATATATGTTCTCTTGTTTGTGGCATAGGACCATCAGCAGCATTCACTACTAAAATAGCACCATCCATCTGAGCCGCTCCAGTAATCATGTTTTTAACATAATCAGCATGACCAGGACAATCTACGTGAGCATAATGCCTGTTTTCAGTTTCATATTCAACGTGCGCAGTAGATATCGTAATGCCCCTTTCTCTTTCTTCTGGAGCTTTATCAATCTGATCATAAGCTGAAAAATCAGCTCTACCTGCATCAGCCATCACTTTTGTAATAGCTGCTGTTAATGTTGTTTTACCATGATCAACATGGCCAATTGTACCAATGTTAACATGTGGTTTGCTACGATCAAATTTTTCTTTAGACATTTTATAAACCTCTCATTGTTGTAATAATTTTATGTATGGTGGTGGGGGTAGGATTCGAACCTACGTACGCTGACGCGGGCAGATTTACAGTCTGCTGCCTTTAACCACTCGGCCACCCCACCAATTTCAATTCTAAATACTTTCATAATGTTATATTGCCATTAAAAAAGGTTTGATCAAATGTCAACAATAAAGTAAAAAAAAGGCACAAATCTTGAATGCAAAATGACTATTAAACAAATCAAAAAATTAAATAAACTTAATATTCCCAACAATGCTATTCAAATATATGGAAATCATTCAGCTAAATCAGCATTATTAAATTCAAATCGAAATTGTTATCTTCTTTGTACAACAGAAAAAAAATTTGACTATTGGAATGATTTTATAATAAGTAATGAAGTCAGTATCAAAATTGTTTTACTAGAAAAAATTGAACTAAATGATATTAGTAATTCTAATAACCATCAAGGCATAATTGTATTTGCAAGTAAAATAATTAAAAAAAAATTATCTGAATATCTAAAAAAATTATCTTCAAAGAAAACTAAAATTTTAATTTTAGATCAATTAACTGACCCTCAAAATGTAGGATCTATCATAAGATCAGCATTTGCATTTAATTTTGATGCTGTATGTCTACTTAAAAACAACACACCAATTGAAACATCCTCTTTGATTAAAGCTTCAGCAGGAGAAATTGACAAAATTCAAATTTTAGAAATTGGAAATTTAATTCAAGAAATAAATATTTTAAAAAAACAAAATTTTTTTATCTACGGTTTAGATGGAAATGGCAAAATAAAAATTCAGGAAATTGATAAAACTGATAATCGAATAGCATTAATCATTGGGGCTGAGGGAAAAGGTCTAAGAAATTTAACAAAACAAAATGTGGATGGACTGGTAAAAATTGATGTTAACCCTAAATGTAATTCATTAAATGCAGCAAATGCAGCTTCAATAGCAATGTATGAAATATCTAAAAATTAAGTTTTAATATAACTTGATAGATATTTAATTTTATTATAAAAAAAAAATGTGCCGGCGTAGCTCAGTTGGTAGAGCAGTTGATTTGTAATCATCAGGTCCGCGGTTCGAGTCCGTGTGCCGGCACCATTTTAGATGTATAAATCATCTTTTTATGTTTTATATTAGCTTCAACAAATTCTTTTCCGACCTCAACAAAACCAAATTTTTTATAGAAATCTTTTGCTTCAATTTGGCTATTTAATGTCAATTTATTTATATTACTAAGATTTAAATGATGTTTTAAAATTTTTTTTATAATTGCTTTGCCAACACCTTTTTTTCTATATTTCTTTAAAACAGCCATTCTTTCAATTTTAAATGTTCCCTTTATTTGCTCTCTAACCCTTGCTGTGCCAATTGGAAGACCGTTAATTTTAGCTAAATAGTGATTGCAAAATTGATCTAACCCATCAAATTCAATTTCTTTTGAAACTTTTTGTTCTTCACAAAAAACTAAGTTTCTAATTTCAAAAGCTTTTTTTTTATCAGACTGATCTTTTATTTTATTTACAAAAATTATTGGCATTTTTACATATTCTTAACTTTATGTGTTCTTATAAACGCAAATATACCACTACCTATAATCAAAATTCCACCCAAAAAAAGATTTAAAGTTAAAAAATCGTTAAAAAACCAAATTCCAATAATTGAAGCAAATAATAATTGTAAGTAAATAAAAGGCTGTAGAATACTAGCTTGAGCTGTTTCAAGTGCTTTTATAAATAAAAAATGTCCACTAGTACTTAAAAAACAAAGTAATAGAAACCAGGGAATATCTTTTAAAATTAATAATTCAAAAAAGAAAGGACCTATCATCGTCATTACTATTCCACCTACTATAGCAACCCAAAAAAAACTAGTTTCAGAATTATCATAAGCAGAAATATTACGAGTTAAAATGGAATAAATAGCTAATAAAAAAGCAAGAAGTAATGGCCATACCATATTAAAATTAAAACTCATCGATATCGGATTTAATATTATTATGATGCCTAAAAAACCAATGAATACAGCGAACCATCTTCTCCAACCAATTTTTTCATTAAGAAAATAATATGAAAGGGGAAGAACTAAAAGTGGATAAATTGCGATAATAGTATGTGCTGCTACCAATCCTAGTACAGTAAATGAGTATACACCAATGCAGACACAGGAAATTAATAAAATTCCCCTAATTATTTGAATTAATGGTTTTTTCGAGAAGGAAACCTTTTTAATGCCACCTTTACTTATTGAATAAATTAAAACAAATAAAACCAATACCCAACTTCTATACATATTAATTATAAAAACGTTATATTCTTCTGCTAAATATCTCGAAACACCATCCATAATGCCAAAGCATAATGTTGCAAATATCATTAATATGATACCTAATTTAATTTCATTCTTCATAATTTGAAATTTACATGTAGACTTATTATTAAATTCACAATGTATATCATTAATGGACTTAAAGAAATTTAAAATTGTAGATTCTCATCATCATTTGTGGGACTTATCAATGAAAAAGCATCCTTGGCTCTGTAAAAGACCACTAATTAGTTTCCGTTATGGTAATTACGAACAAATCTGTAAAAATTTTCTTTTTCATGACTATATGAGAGTTTCTGCTAATTATAACGTTCACAAAACAATTCATATGGAAGCTGAATGGGATAGGAAAGATCCAATTGGAGAAATAATTTGGTTAGAAAAAATTCATAAGAATTTTGGCTTTCCTAATGGAGCTGTTGGACAAATTTGGCTACATGAAAAAAATTCAGAGTTATTATTAATAGAATATTCAAAACATCCTCTTGTCAAAAGTGTTAGACAAAAACCCAATTACGACGATTTTAAAAAACCAATTGTAAAACTAAGTGATGAAACCTTTAGGGTAGGTTTTAGTAAGCTTGCAAAATATAAACTTCATTTTGATTTACAAATACCATGGAAGTATCTACAAGATGCTAAATTGTTAGCGGATGATTTTCCACATACACTTGTTATTCTTAATCATGCAGGGCTTCCATACGACAGATCATTAAAAGGAATAAAAAATTGGAAAGATGCAATAAATATTATTAGCCAATGTCCAAATGTTGTTGTTAAAATATCAGGTATTGGTGTTCCAAATTCAACCTGGAACAAATACAACAATGAAGGTATTATAAATTACTTGATTGATAAATTTGGAGCAGATAGATGTATGTTTGGTTCTAATTTCCCTGTGGATAGCTTATGCGCTTCTTACGACCAAATTGTAGAAACATTATTTGAATGTATTAGTAGTTTAACCAATACTGAAATAAATAGTATATTTTATAATAATGCTTTAAAATTTTATAAGCCTTTATAATTATTTTAAAGGTAAAATTGTTGTACTTTTGAGCTCTTGCAAAGATATACCAGATGACATGGAATTAAATTCAATATTTTTAATTAAAACCTGTTGAAATTCATCATATTCCTCAATACTTCCTACTACAATTTTAATAATGTAATCTGCCTGAGAACCTGTTATCCTATGAGCTTCTAAAATATTTTTATATTTTTTTAAAATTTGATTAAACTTTATCATCCAATCTGAGTTATGATTTCTAACAGTAATCATCAAAAACACTGTTATTGGTAAGTTAACTTTTCTTTTGTTAATTATAGTTACTTTTTTTTCAATAACTCCATCTTCTTCAAGTTTTCTAATTCTATTCCAGCATGGAGTTTGTGACAAACCTACTCTTTTTGAAATTTCTGAAAGAGGTAGATCTGCTTGACGTTGAAGAATAAATATAATTTTTTTATCAATATTATCCATCTATTATTTTTTAAAATAAAGAATATTTTTCTAATTTTGTTTAAAATAACAAAAAATTTTCTAAAATTATACATATTTTTTCATTTTTTAAGAAAATTATTATACTTTTAGAATTTAGAAATGATATCATTGAAGATATCAAACAATCATTGGAAAAATTAATTAAAACAATTGTAGCTCATTATTTACTTGAGAATTTAAATCATGAACTACAATCCCTCCACTAACTGGAAATATGTTTGTATAAGAACCAATTACAACATAATGAGTGACAAATAAATAAGGTCCCTGCTTTTTATCTAAGGAAGATATTAAATCTTTTAAATCTCTTAAGACTTCCTTTTTATTCGCATGATTTTGGTAAAATGAGTTAAGGCCAGAATGTAGTTCGTATTTTTTTAAGCCCATTGATTTCACTGTTTCATAACATCTACACCAATAACTTGAATATACTTTAGCGAATTATCATAAATTTCAATTTCATTATAACCTAATTGAAACAAAACAAATGCATCTAGTGATGCTGCAATTCCTCCACCACAATAATTTAAGACACGCAAATTATTTGTAATGCCCTTTTTCTTAAAAAGATCTAAACATTCACTTGGTGTTTTTAAACACCCTTTTTGGATATTAGTTAATTGATGGAAGGGAATGTTTAAACTTCCTGGGATTCTTCCTAATCTACCATATCTTGGATTTTCTCCATTATGAATATCTTCAGTCAAAGAGTTTAAAATCACACATTCTTTTTTATTCATTGATCCCAAAACTCTATTTTTATCAACAAAAATTGTATCATTTATTTTTATTTTAAATTCAGATTTTTCAAAATAGTTAATTTTACTCTCAACAGGAAAACCATTTTTTTTCCATTCATTAAAACTACCATCTAAAATACTAAGATTTTTAAATCCTAAAGCATATAACATCCACCAAATTCTTGTAGCCCATTGCAAGCCATTCCTTGAATATAAAACAATATGATAATCATCACCAACACCAAGATTTGAAAAGCTCTTTGCCAGAACCTCATAATCTGGAAGTGTAAATCTAAATTTACTTAAATTATCAGATAAATCTTTTTGAAGATCTAAATAAGCTGAATTTTTTATATGTGAAACTTGATATTCTTTTAAACCACTTTTTACAATGTATGGTAATGAAGGATTTTCATCTTGATAAAGTAAATAAGTGGTACAATCATATATTCTAACTTCATCATTATCCAAGTTATCTTTTAACCATTTGAAAGAAGATATATATTCTGGAAATTTCCAACTTATCTCACCCATATTTAAATATTATTTAAAATCAATTAAGGTTTCAAATATAAACTTCCTCCACCCGATCGTGACTCTAATATGTCATGTGCTTGAGAAACATTTTTAAGATCAAAACATATTTTATCCTCAAGTGAATAAACATTATTTTTAAATTGATCAAATACTGACTTGCTCATGCTTTCAAATAAGCTTCTTTGATTTGTATAATGAAATAAAATAGGTCGACAAATAGATAATGATTTTTGTGCAAGTTTTGACATTTCAAAAGAAGGTATAGGACCTGATGATTGACCAAAGTTAATCAAATAACCACAATTAGAGGTCAAATCAAAAGATTGTTCAAAAGTATCCAAACCTACTGAGTCATAAATTAAATCAAATCCAATTCCTTTGGTAATATCTTTAGAATATTCATTTATATCATTATCGTTATATATAAATGCTTCCTTACATCCATAAGATTTTGCTAACTTAATTTTTTTTTCAGAGCCAACTGTTCCTATTACAATTTTGCCAATAGAATTCAAATACTGGCAAAGTAACCTTCCAACACCACCTGCTGCTGCAGTAACTAAAATTGTTCTTTTATCTTTTAAGCTAAAAACTTGTTCTGTTAACATATTAACAGTTAGAGCTCTAGAAAAATTTGTAGCCATAGTAGCATCATCAAGTTCATCAGGTATCCTGGCTACAATTTTGTGATTAATCACTCTATGAGAAGAGTAGGCTCCATAAGATCCTGTTATATACACCACTCTATCACCAACATTCAAATCAGTTACATTTTTTCCTAATTTCTCAATAATTCCAGAAGCTTCAACTCCTGGTATGCCAGGTAAATTTAATGTTTTATACAATCCAATTCTGACATAAATATCATGAAAATGAATTCCAATTGCAGTTTGTTTTATTAAAATTTCATCATCTGTGGGATCATTTAAGGAAATTTTTTCAATATTTAAAACATCAGATTTTCCATATGTCCTTTGTATTATAGCTTCTGGCATTTTTTTGCTCCGTTTTAAATTTAAAACATTTAATCTAATTTAATTGTTAAATAAATATAAAATCATATAATAAATAACTAAAATTTAACAATTATTTATCCAAGGAATAATAGCTATGAGTGTTGATGATATACTATCTATAAAACTAAATCCTAATGATAATGTTGCGACAGCTTTTAAAAATATTTCTAAAGGTGAAACTACTCAAAACATACAAGCTGAAAATAATATACCAAAAGGTCATAAAATTGCTTTAAAGAAAATTTTAAAAGGTGAGAAAATTATTAAGTATGATCAAATTATTGGCTTAGCAAAAAATGAGATAAAAATTGGAGAACATGTTCACGTAGATAATACAGAGTTCAAGTCTACAGAACATGATTATGAATTTTCAACATCGGTAAGATTACCTAATTTTGTGCCTGAAACTCTTAGACCAACATTTGATGGTTTTAAAAGACCTAATGGTCAGGTTGGAACCAGAAATTACATTGGTATTTTAACTTCAGTCAACTGTTCTGCAACTGCAGCTAGAAATATTGCTAACGCTTTTGATAAACAAATACTTTCAGAATATCCAAATGTTGATGGAGTTGTATCTTTTACACACGGAACAGGTTGTGGAATGGCAGATTCTGGAGACGGCTTCGAAGCATTACAAAGAGTTTTGTTAGGTTATATTCAACACCCAAACTTAGCTGGTGTCCTCTTAATTGGATTAGGATGTGAAGCAAATCAAATTAGATTTTTACTTGATGCCTATAATTTAAATGAAAACCCTTTCTTTCAAACCATGACAATTCAAGAAATGGGAGGTTTAAGAAAAACTATTGAAGAAGGTATAAAACGCATACATTCAATGTTACCAGAAATCAATCAATTGAAGAGATCAGTACAGTCAGTTGAACATCTTTCCTTAGCACTTCAATGTGGTGGCTCAGACGCATGGTCAGGCATCACATCAAACCCTGCACTTGGTCATGCAGCAGATCTATTAGTCAAAAATGGAGGGACGGCAGTATTAGCAGAAACTCCAGAAATTTATGGAGCTGAACATTTGTTGACAAGAAGAGCTATAAATAAACATGTTGGTGATAAATTAGTAGATAGAATATTATGGTGGGAAGATTATGTAGACAGAAATAAAGGAAGTCTTAATAATAATCCTTCTCCAGGAAATAAAGCTGGTGGATTAACAACCATATTAGAAAAATCTTTAGGCGCTGCTGCAAAAGGAGGAACAACACCCTTAAATGATGTTTTACTTTATGCTGAAAAGGCGAAATCCAAGGGTTTCTTGTTCATGGATAGTCCAGGATATGATCCTGCATCAGTGACTGGACAAATAGCCACTGGTTGTAATCTTGTAAGTTTTACAACTGGCAGAGGTTCAGCGTTTGGTTCAAAACCATCACCATCTATAAAAATAGCAACTAACACTGAAATGTATCAACATATGGAAGAAGATATGGATGTAAATGCAGGAAAAGTTGTTACAGATAATGAGAGCATTGAAACAGTTGGAAATGAAATTTTTGATCTTTTAGTAAGAGTTGCTTCTGGAGAAAAGTCGAAATCGGAAAAACAAGGTCTCGGTGATTTAGAATTTGTACCGTGGCAAATTGGTGCAACAATGTAGTTAGAAGAATTTAAAAATAATTTAAAATTAGGAGATAAAAATGAAGCTTTTAAGATTTGGAAATTCTGGAGAAGAAAAACCTGGAATAATTGATAGTAATGGAAAAATTAGAGATTTATCAAATGTAATAGATGATATCAACGGCCAAACAATTTCTCAAGAAAGCTTAGGTAAATTAAAAAAATTAGATATTTTATCTTTACCTGAAGTTACAGGAAATCCTAGAATTGGACCATGCGTAAATGATGTAGGAAAATTTCTATGTATTGGTTTAAATTATTCAGATCATGCTGCTGAAACTGGATTAGAACCTCCAGAAGAACCAATTTTATTTGCAAAAGCAACATCAGCAATTATTGGTCCAAATGATGATGTTGAGATACCTAGAACTTCTTCAGCAACAGATTGGGAAGTAGAATTAGGTATTATAATTGGAAAAAAAGCAAAATATATATCTGAAGATGACGCTAAAAATTATATAGCAGGATATTGTGTGGTGAATGATGTGTCTGAAAGAGATTTTCAAATAAAAAGATCAGGACAATGGACTAAAGGTAAATCTTGTGACACCTTTGGTCCAATAGGACCATATTTAGTGACAACTGATGAAATTGAGGATATCCAGAATCTCTCTATGTATTTAGATGTAAATGGTAAAAGAATGCAAAGCGGATCTACTAAAACAATGATTTTTTCAGCATATCATATTGTCCATTATCTTTCTCAGTTTATGACTTTATTTCCTGGAGATGTAATTGCTACTGGAACTCCTCCTGGAGTTGGTATGGGAATGAAACCAGCAGTTTATTTAAAGCCAGGTGATGTTATGAAACTTGGAATAGATAAGTTGGGTGATCAAGAACAAAAATGTGTCAGTGGCTAATCTATGACTAAAGGTGCTGTAATATACGAAAAAGGTACTCCCGAAGTATTTAAATGGGAAAATATAGATGTTCCAGATCCAAAATTTGATGAAGTATTAATTAAAAACACAGCCGTAGGTGTAAACTATATTGATACTTATCACAGAAGAGGTATGCCTCATCCTTGGCCAGTACCAGATCTCCCTATAGTTCTTGGAATAGAAGGTGTAGGAATTGTTGAAGATATAGGATCCGATATTGATGACTTTAAAAAAGGTGATCGAGTAGCTTATGCTCTTCCACCACATGGAGCATATAGTCAAAAAAGAGTTTACCCAGCTAAAAAATTAATAAAAGTTCCTAATGATCTAACTAATTTATCTGATAATGATTTAGCAGCTCTAATGCTTAAAGGTCTAACGGCACAATTTTTACTAAAAAGGACATATGAGGTAAAAAAAGATGATGTGATTTTAGTACATGCAGCTGCAGGTGGTATGGGATTAATTTTATGTCAATGGGCTAAGCACTTAGGAGCAACTATTATTGGAACAGTAAGTTCAGAAGAAAAGGCTCAAAAAGCAAAAGAAGCTGGTGCTGATTATACTGTTATACATTCAAAGGGAGATTTTGCTAAAACAGTTCGTGAAGTAACAGAAGGTCAAGGATGTCCAATCGTTTATGAATCTATCGGTAAAGATACCTTTAAAAGGTCAATGGATTGTCTTAGACCAATGGGAATTCTGGCATCATACGGGCATGCATCAGGTGTACCCGATCCAGTTGATGTAATTGAACTAGGAACCAGAGGTTCTCTTTTTTTAACTAGACCAGCAATAATGCATTATATGGAAAAAAGAGAGGATTTGGTAAAAAGCGCTGATGATTTGTTTGAAACTCTTAAAACTGGTAAAGTTAAATCAAACGTTAATCACATTTACCCTCTTTCGGAAGTTAGCGAAGCTCATAGAGCTATTGAAGCAAGAGAAACTATTGGTGCTACAGTTTTAGTACCTTAAATATATTTATTATTTTTCATAAAAGTATTTAGTTTATCTAAACCTCTTATTATGTCTTCAGTACTTCCTGCGTAAGAAAATCTTAGTGTAGAATTTCCACGTTTTGGATCAAAATCTAATCCAGGAGTTATGGCTACTTTAGCTTCATTTAAAACTCTATTAGCAAACTCTAAACTATCATTACAAAACTTACTAACATCGGCATATATATAAAAAGCTCCATCGGGCGAGGATATTTTAGTAAACCCTGAATCCTTCAAACCTTTTATCATTAAGTTTCTATTTTCTTTATAAACATTTAAATTATTTTTTAATTCATCTTCACAATCTAATGCGTGAAGTGCCGCTATTTGACTTGCGTGAGGAGCGCAAATAAACATATTTTGAGCTAATCTTTCAATTTGTCTTATATGATCTTCTGGAACAACCATCCAACCTACTCTCCATCCTGTCATAGAGAAATATTTAGAAAATGAATTAATTACGTAGCATTGATCGGTTATTTGAAGAGCCGTTGTTGCTTTTTTTTCATATTCTATTCCATGATAAATTTCATCACTGATAAAAGAGATATTATTTTCTAATGAAGTGTTAATTAAACCTTCTAATTGATTGTAATTCAACATAGATCCAGTTGGGTTTGCAGGAGAAGCAATTAAAACTCCAGAAAGATTAATATCTTTCAAATCTTTTGAAAATGGTTGGAAATTATTTTCAAATTTTGTTTCTATTAATACAGGCTCTAAATCTTGTGCTTTTAAAATTTGTCTGTAACTCGGATAACCTGGAGAACAAATTCCAACTCTGTCTTTAGCATCAAATAACGATGAAAAAGATAAAATAAAACCAGCTGATGATCCAGAGGTAATAATAATTCTGTTAGTGTTTAAATCCAGATTATACCAATCACCATATAATTGAGAAATTCTTTGTCTTAATTCAGGTATACCTAATGCAACAGTATAGCCCATACTATCATTTTTCATTTTTTCAATGAGTTGTCTTTGTGCCTCTAATGGAGCTGGAGTTCCAGGTTGACCAACTTCCATATGGACAACATCTTCACCTTTTTCTTCAGCTTTCCTTGCATTTTCCATAACATCCATGACAATAAATGGATCAACATTTCCTCTATTAGATTTTCTCATACTACACAACACTAAAACATTGATTCTAATCTACTATTTACCAATATCTCTGCAACTGCAGCACTATTTGGTAAAGTCAATGCATATGCTATAGTTTCTGCAATAGCTTCGGGTTCCATTTTGAATTCTCCGTCAGGAACAGTCACTTCATCTGTCATTCTTGTTCTAACCATTCCAGGACAAACTGATGTTGCTCTAACACCATCTTCCCATCCTGAAATTCTTATGGCATTAGTTAAAGACATCGCAGCAAATTTAGATGCTGAATAACCTAATATTTTTGGATTTCTTGGTCTTTTGCCAGCTAGAGACACAACATTAATTATTCTACCTGACCCTGTTTTTCTTAACTCAGGTAGTGTTTCTCTAACAAGTCTAAGTGGCCCTTTAAAATTAACTTCAAACATTTCATCAAATTCTTCTTCACTATCACCTTCTAGATCACCTCCAAGTTCAACACCAGCATTCATAACCAAACCATCAATTTTATTAAAGTGTGAGATAGTTTTAGACACCCAATTTTTTGATAACTTTTTTTCTTTTGCATCCCATATGCATTTTAAAATATTATCTCCATCTACTTGAATTTCGTCAGGATTTCTTGCAGCTAAACTTAAAACGCAGCCTTTTTCTTTGAGAAGTTTTGCAGTTGCATAACCAATTCCTCTGTTAGCACCTGATATCATTATAACTTTATTTTTTAAATCTATCATCAAAACCTCATTAATTTTTTAAAACTTCCAATGCTCTTTTCTTAATTTCATCATAGTTATTGTCATTTTTTGGTGCTATCCAACTTCCACCAACACACAAAACATTTTTTTGAGCTAACCACGATAAATAATTACCACTATTAATTCCTCCTGTAGGACAAAATGAAACATTAGGAAATGGACCACTTAAAGAATTCAAATATGATATACCACCAAGTGGTTCAGCAGGAAAAAGTTTAAGAAATTTACAATCAAATTTTAAACAAGATATGATTTCTGATGCCGTTGAAACACCTGGTATATAAGAGAAATTATTCTCTTTAGCATATTTAATAATTTCAGTTTCAACACCAGGACTTATTCCAAAATCTGCCCCTAAATCTATAGTACGTTTAAGTTGGTCAACGTTAACGATAGTACCTACACCAAGAATCAAGTCAGGAAATTTTTTCCGAATAAGATTTATGTTGTTAAAAGCCTCGTCATTTCTAAGTGTAATTTCTACTGTATTTATTTTCCCATCAATTAGAGCATTTATAAGTTTTTCTGGATCTACATTTTTTTCTATATCTAAAATTGGTAAAACATTTATATTTCCAAAGGTCAAATTTTTCATTTTTTTATTTTTCGATTATCTTTTATTCAAAATTGAATTATGCTTTTTATTACATATTATTCAATGTTTAATTAAGGAGAAATGATGGAAGTTTTAATATTAGGCGCTGCTGGGATGGTAGGGCAAAAACTTTTGAATAAATTAATTATAAAAAAATCAATAAATGGTAAAGAAATTAAAAAATTTAAACTTTTTGATATAGTTAAGGCTCCTTTTCCAAATGACATAAATTTTGAAGTTGAAGTAATCACAGGAGATATATCAAAAAAAGAAATGAGTGAAAGCTTAGTTTCTTCTAAACCAGAAATTATTTTTCATCTAGCTGCAATAGTCTCAGGACAAGCCGAAGAAGAATTTGATTTAGGTTGGAATATTAATACAAAAGGTAGTTGGGGATTATTCGAGGCAATTAGAGAGTTAGGTGATGATTATAAACCAAGACTAGTTTTCACAAGCTCAATAGCAGTATTTGGAGCACCTTTTCCTGAAAAAATTCCTGATGACTTTTTCACAACACCATTGACATCTTATGGAGCACAGAAAGCAATTTCTGAACTACTTTTAGCAGATTACTCTAGAAAAGGGATGGTTGACGGAATTTCTATTCGATTGCCTACAATTTGTGTTAGACCAGGAAAACCAAATTTAGCTGCTTCTGGATTTTTTTCTGGAATTATTAGAGAACCTTTAAATGGAATGGAAGCTAGATTACCAGTAAGTACCAGTGTAAGACATTGGCATGCTTCACCAAGATCTGCAGCTGGATTTCTTGCACATGCAGCTGAAATTGATACTAAAAAATTAAACAACAGAATAAATTTAAGTATGCCAGGTTTATCAGCAACTGTTGAAGAACAAATTGAAGCACTTAGGAATGTTGCTGGCGAGGACACAGTAAAGTTGATCAAATATGAAATTGATCCAAAAATAGATTCTATTGTTAAAGGATGGGCAAGAGATTTAGATACTACTAGAGCATTGGATTTAGGTTTCAAGGCAGAAACGAACTTTGAAGAAATAATTAAAGTTTACATTGATGATGATTTAAATAAATAAAGATTTTAAAAAAATATTCTTAAAATCAGATTAATTGAAAAATATAATGAAGCTAGAAGCAATTAACCTTAAAGAAAAATTCAAAAAATTTTCTGACCACTGGTCTCCTAAAGTTATCGCAGAAATGAATGATTACCAATTCAAAATTGCTAAATTCAAAGATAATTTTGTATGGCATAATCACAAAGAAACAGATGAAGTATTTCTAGTTGTTAAAGGTTCAATGTCAATTGAATTTCAAGATCATCAAGTAGAACTATGTGAGGGAGAAATGTTTGTAGTTCCAAAAGGAATTAATCACAAACCTTTTGCTAAAGAAGAGTGTCACGTTCTTCTTATTGAACCACGCGGTATTGTTAATACAGGAGAAGTAAAAACGAATTTAACTGCAGAAAATGATGTTTGGGTCTAATATGAAAACTGATTACTTTTAAATATCATTATAATTCTAGTTAGTGCATTTGAAATCAAAGAGTTTTAAAAAAACGCTTGAATACCGGTTTGTGCTCTACCTAGAATTAGTGCATGAACATCATGTGTACCTTCATAAGTGTTAACAGTTTCTAAATTCATCAAATGTCTCATAACTTGATATTCTGCATGTATACCATTGCCTCCATGCATGTCTCTTGACAATCTTGCTATATCTAGAGCCTTTCCACAATTATTTCTTTTTACTATGGAAATTGCCTCAGGGGCTAGTTTTCCTTCGTCAAAAAGTCTTCCGACTCTTAAAGATGCATGAAGTCCTAATGTTATTTCAGTTTGCATGTCAGCTAGTTTTTTTTGAATAAGTTGTGTAGAAGCCAATGGTTTACCAAACTGTTTTCTATCCAATGTATATTGTAAGGCTCTATGCCAGCAATCTTCAGCAGCACCCATAACACCCCAAGATATTCCATACCTTGCTCTATTTAAACAACTAAAAGGTCCTTTTAAACCTTCAACATTTGGCAACATATTTTCTTCAGGAACAAAAACTTTATCCATTACAATTTCTCCTGTAATAGAAGCACGTAATGAAAGCTTTTTATTTATTTTTGGGGCACTTAGGCCTTTCATTCCTTTTTCAAGGATAAACCCTTTAATTTTTTTTGAATGATTTTCTGATTTTGCCCACACTATAAAAACATCAGAAATTGGTGAGTTGGAAATCCACATTTTTGATCCAGATAATTCATACCCACCATCAACTTTTTTGGCTATAGTTTTCATTCCACCAGGATCAGATCCTGCATCTGGCTCAGTTAATCCAAAACAACCTATAAAATCACCACTAGCAAGTTTTGGTAAAAACTTTTGTTTTTGTTCTTCACTTCCAAAAGCATTTATAGGATGCATAACCAACGAGGATTGCACTGACATCATTGATCTGTATCCAGAGTCAATTCTTTCAACTTCTCTAGCAACTAAACCATAAGAAACGTAAGATGCACCTGCACAACCATATTTCTCAGATATGGTAACTCCCAAAAGACCAAGTTCTCCCATCTCTTTAAAAATTTTTACATCTGTATTCTCTTCTAAAAAGGCTTCTTCAACTCTTGGTAATAGACTACCTTGAGCATAATCATAAGCTGTATCTCTAATAAGCTTTTCTTCCTCTGATAATTGCCCATCTAGATCTAAAGGATCTCTCCAATTAAATTCTTTTTTTTCAGACTTAACTACATTTAAATTTGTAACTGTTTTTTTAATATCATCCATAATATTATCTCTTTTTGAAATTTACTCTATTAATTATAAAAAATAAAATCTACTTATTTTTCCTTTTAATATATCTTTCTAAAAAATCTAATCTATCCTGACCCCAATAAATTTGATCATCTATTATATAGGTAGGCGCACCAAAAACAGCAAGGTCTATTGCCTCTTTCGTATATTCATTCATTTCTTTTTCAACTTGTTTACTTTCAGAAAAGTCAATAACTTCATCAGCAGTTTTAATAAATCTTGTTAATATTTTCTTTAAATTTTTTGGATCATCTATATTCATTTCCTTAATCCACAGACCTTCCATAATTGCATAGGCTATATCATTCAAATTTTCAAAATTTAATATCTTAACAGAAATAATAACTTTGGATGGCAAAATAGACCTTGAAGGAAAATATTTTGGCTCAGGGTTTAGCTTAATCTTTAAAAATTCTGACCATCTTTTTAATTCTTGCAATCTATATTTTTGTCTTTGTAATGGCCTTTTATGAACAGGAAGCCCTCCAGATACTGGAAATATCTCTCCATAATTAACAGGCATTATATCCAATTCACAATTATTTTTTTTTGAAATTTCATTAACTTTTTTGTGTCCAAGAAAAGTCCAAGGACTTCCATGACTCATAAAATATTTAATTTTCATTTAGTTTTCCTAATTTAAACTCCAAACCCAGATCCAGATTTTTTATACTGATCTCTTGGAGGACTAAATATATCCATAACTTTTGCTCCATTTTTGCCAGCTTCTATACCATGTTCAACATTACCAGGTGTTAACCAAAAATCACCTTTTTTGATCTCTATTCTTTCGCCACCTTGAATTCTTATACCAGATCCTTCCAACATTACACCCCATTGTTCCTCAGTATGTGAGTGAATTTGTCCAACACAATTTGGTTCAATTGTGACTACTGAAATCATTGCTTGATCCCCACAAAATATATTTGTTTCTAGACCTTCACCGAGCTTTCTTTTTATACCCCCATCCAAATTATTTATATTGTAAAAATTATTTTTCTGACTCATGATATCTCCCTACTAAAATGGTTTATCGCCTTGAAAAGTAATTCGATGCATTAATCTTCTATATCCATGATAATCATTAACCGGATAATGCATTGTGCATCTGTTATCCCAAATTGCAACAGAGCCCTTTTCCCATTTAAACCGACAAGTAAATTCTGACTTGATTTGATGTTTATATAAATATTCTAAAATTGGGGTGCTTTCTTCAACACTCATTCCTACAAAATGAGTTGTATGAGCTTCATTAACATATAATGATTTTTTTTTTGTTTCAGGATGTGTTCTTACAACAGGATGTATCGCTTCTAACTCATCACCTTTTAAACCAACTGAGGAATGTTTCATTATATCAGATCTTGTTTTGGCAACTCTACCTTTGCCTGATATATTTACAGCTTTTTGATTATTTAAAAAATTTTTCATCCCCTCAGATAAAGTATCATAAGCTAGGTATTGATTTGAAAACTCAGTATCACCACCAACATCAGGCACCTCTAAAGCGTATAACATTGTCCCTTTTGGCGGTTCATCTTGATAAGTAGTATCACTATGCCAGATACCACCAAAATTATTGGTATCTGTTTCCTTTTTAAGAATTGGCGTAATTTCAGGAAAATTTTCTAAACCTTTCACAAAAGGATATATTATTGGCGTTCCAATTTTATTTGCAAAAGACTTTTGACTTTCAGGGGAAAATTTTTGATCTCTAAAAAAAATAACTTGATACTCTAAAAAAGCATCATAAATCTCATCAAAAATTTCATTTGTTAATCCTTCGTTTAATTTTACATTTTCAATAATTGCACCAATAGAACCAGATAGTTTTTTAATTTTAATAAATTTAAATTCTTTTTTATTCATAAGACCCTAATTTGAAATTTTAATTTTAATTCATAAGGTATATTATTATCAAATGAATAAAAAAAATCCATATTTACCTATAAATAAAGAATGGCTTAATCTTTATAAAGAAGAAGCTCTGCTTCCTGATCTAGAAATAATAGATCCACATCATCATCTATGGAATTTAGAGTTTGGAAAATACTTAAATGACGATTTTATCTATGATATCCAAAAATCTGGTCATAATATCAAGGCTAGTGTTTATATTATGTCATCAGCAAATACAAAAATTTATGATCAAAATTCTAATGAATTCTCAACTCTCCCAGAAATAAAGTTTGCATACGAACAATATTTAGACTCTAAAAATAATAAATTAAATCAATGTTCAATAAATAACTCAATTGTTGGTGCATTAGATTTAAGATACGGAAAAAAATTAACACCAGTTATAGAAAAGGGACTTGAAATTAGTAATGGAAAGTTAAAAGGAATACGAATGCTTTTGGCGGCACATAACGACGAAAGAATTAGTTCGGGTGCTGTAAAAACAAAAACTGGTATTATGCTTGACCCCGACTTTATTGAGGGTGCAAAAATTTTAGAGAAAAATGAATTATCTTTGGACTTTTGGATTTATCACACTCAACTAAATGAGTTAGAATTTGTTGCAAAAACTTTACCTAATTTATCTATAATATTAAATCATATTGGAGGCCCAATACAAGTTGGGCCTTATGAAGGAAAACAGGGAATTACTCATCGTGAATGGAGACGCTCAATGATGAGACTTGCAGTTTTTCCAAACATAAAAGTTAAGTTAGGTGGCCTTGGAATGAGAGTATGTGGTTCTAAATTTAATCTAAATCCAAAGCCACCTTCATCAGATCAATTGTCAGAACTATGGAAATCATGGTTTTTTGAAACTATTGATTTGTTTGGAACTGACAGATGTATGTTCGAAAGCAACTTTCCGGTTGATAAAGGTAGTTGTAGCTACGGAGTTTTATGGAACGCTTTTAAAAAAATCAGCACTAATTTTTCAAATGATGAAAAGAATAAACTTTTTTACCAAAACGCAAAAGAAACATATAATATAAAGATATAATTTATGAAGCTCTCAATTTTAGATCAATCTGTAGCAATAGCTGATAAGTGTCAAGACCAGGTTATAAACGATACTTTAAATTTAAGTACAATTGCAGAAGAATTAGGATATTCCAGATTTTGGATATCTGAACATCACAATCATCCAACAATTATTGGTACCGCACCAGAAATTTTAATGGCAGCGATTGCAGCAAAAACTAATAAAATTAGGATTGGTAGCGCTGGCATAATGCTTCCTCATTATTCTCCATTCAAAGTAGCTGAACAATTCAGAGTACTTAATTCTCTAGCACCAAATAGAATAGATCTTGGACTAGGAAGAGCTCCTGGTTCTGATGGACGAACTGCTCTGGCTTTAAATTCAAATAACAGAGAATTTTCAGAGAACTTTCCCTCACATGTGAGAGATTTAATCGCATGGGTAACAAATGGCGATTTATTAGAAGGTCATCCATTCGGAAGATTAAAAGCACAACCAATAAGTGATACCTCACCAGAAATTTGGATGTTAGGGACATCAAATTATGGATCACAATTAGCAGCTTATCTTGGGATACCATATTGTTATGCATATTTCATAACTGAAGGCCAAGGTATAAGTGAGTCAATAAAAAATTATAAAGAAAATTTTAAACCTAGTAAGTTTTTAAATAAACCAAAAGTTAATGTATGTTTATGGGCTTTAGCATCAGATGATAACGAAAAAGCAGAGTATTTGTTTTCTTCAAGAGCATACTGGAAAATAGCAAGAAATTATGGCGAACTTGATACTTTAAAATCGCCTAAAGATGCATTATCTAAATTAAATGAAAATAATTGGATGTCAGAATTTAAATATATGATAAACAATTCAATAGTTGGGTCATCTGAAACTGTCAAAAACAAAATTAATTCTATAAAAAATGATAGTGATTTTGATGAATTAACTATATTAACTTGGTGTCATGACGAAAAAGAGAGAATTAATTCTTACAAAATATTTTCTGAATTAATTAATTAATTAATTATAACGAGTTTATGTATGTTTATTTATTTAAAAAGTATCAATTTTTTACTAATTTCTTTAATTGTAATTTTATTAAATGGTTGTTCGAGTACTAATATGAAAGATTTTGAGAATAAAACTCCAAAGCTTAATCTTTTTGAATTTTTCAAAGGTGAAACAGTGGCTTATGGAATTTTTGAAGATAGGTTTGGAAAACTTAGAAGACAGTTCAGAGTCAAAATCAAAGGAAGTGTTGAAGAAAACACTCTTACACTTGATGAAAAATTTATTTACGACGATGGGGAAAAAGCAACAAGGATTTGGAAAATTAAAAAAATTAATGAAAATAATAACTTGATTAAATATGAAGGTAGTGCTGAAGATGTTGAAGGATTGGCTACAGGTACTTCAGTTGGAAATGCACTTAATTGGACTTATGATATTTATTTAAATATAAAAGGTTCGAACCTAAAAGTTAAGTTTAACGATTGGATTTACAAACAAGATAGCAATATTGCTATCAATAGAGCTTATGTAAGCAAATTTGGAATAGATATTGGCTCTGTCACATTGGTTTTTTTAAAAGGTCAAACAGCCAAAACAGTTAGTCCATTAAATATTAATTCTTGGTAGTAAAATTGTTAAAAATTTTTCTTATCAGTGTATTTTTAATTTTTTCAAACTTAGCATTTGGAAAATATATTTCTTTTTTAGATCCTAAAAGTGAACTTATAATTTCACAATATCTAGGTAAAAAATTTTTAATTGGCAATGCAAATTACTCATTTTTATTCTGGGACATTTATGATGCTGAATTATATTCAACCTCAAATAAATATAATTCAAATGAATTAGCAATTATTCTTAAATATAACCGATCTATTGATAAAGAGACTTTAATTAGAGAGACAATGAATGATATAAAGGAACAGAAAAATATTTCAAATCAACAAGAGGAAGATTGGAAAAGTCTACTTGAATCAATTTATATTGATACAAAAACCAATAAAAAATTTATAGCTATTAAAATAAATAATAAATCTATTTTTTACTATGATGATAAAAAATTACATGAAAGTTTTGATCAAGAATTCAATGAACTTTTTTTCAACATTTGGCTAAGAAGCAATAGTAAAAATCCAAATTTTACCAAAACTCTTCTTGGACAATAAGTTATGAAGTTAAAGGCATTCTTTTTTGAAATTTTACCTATAACAACTTTTTTCATTATAGCACAATATCAGTCAATTATAATAGCTGCATTAATTTCTTCTTTATTCAGTTTAATTGTTTTAATAACTTTTTATTTTGTTGAAAAAAGAATTGCTAAGTTTCAGATATTTTCGATTACTTTATCTGGATTGCTTTCAATTTTAGCATTTTTATATAACGAAGAAATTTTTGTAAAGATTAAACCATCTATATATAATGGCCTGTTTTCTTTAGTCTTATTAGGAGGTTTACTATACAAAAGACCAATGATGAAACAATTCTTTGGATCACAATTTTTTTTGACTGAACAAACATGGTTTTTATTGAGTTTAAGATGGGGATTGTTTTTTGGATTTTTGACAATAGCAAATGAATTTATTTGGAGAAATTACTCAACTGAAGAATGGGTATTTGTAAAAGTTTTTATTTTATTTCCACTTGTTGGCATTTTCATGCTGGCTCAACTTCCATTAACACTTAGAGGTAGAATTAAAAAAGATTAATCTCCAATAAAGTTGTTATAATTGAAAAACTATAATATTCTATTTTATCATGTCGATCAAAATCATATCCTTAAAAGTTCATGTTATTCAATCTCATTTAGAAACTCCTTTTTCTTTTTCTCAAGGTTGGGTAAATAAAAGATCGGCAACTCTTGTTGAAATAAATACAAACGATGGCATTAAAGGTTGGGGAGAAGCATTTTGTCAAGGATTAGAACCACCAGAAATTTCTGCTGCAGTTATAGAAAGTTCACTAAAAGAATTGATAATTAATGAAAACCCACTAGATATAGAAAGAATTTGGTTCAAAATGTATAATCAAACAAGAGATTTTGGACGAAAAGGTTCCGTTATTTCAGGCATTAGTGCAATTGATATAGCCTTATGGGATATTGCAGGAAAATATTATAAAAAACCTATTTACCAGTTACTAGGTGGTGCTTTTAGAAATAAAATAAAACCTTATGCAACAGGCTTTTATAGAATTAATGGGAAAGATGAAGCTACAAGATTATCAGATGAAGCATTAATGCATTATGAAAATGGTTTTGACCACATGAAAATTAAGTTAGGCTTTGGAGTACAAGACGATATCAATGTAATGAAATCAATCCAAAAAATATTAAATAATGAAAATTGTACTTTTATGGTCGATACCAATCATGCCTATGGAGTTACAGAAGCTTTAGAACTTGGTTATGCTTTAGAAGAGTTTAATTTAAGATGGTACGAAGAGCCAATTGTTCCAGAAAATCTAGAGGGATATGCTTATTTAAGGAAAAAATTAAAAACACCTATTGCAGGTGGAGAAAATGAACATACACTATATGGCTTTAAAGATCTTTTAAAATTGGGATGTATTGATATAGCTCAACCTGATATTGGCTCATGTGGGGGGATAACCGGAGCAAAACATATATCAATTTTAGCCCAAAGTTTTGGGATTGAAGTAAATCCGCATGTATGGGGATCTGCAGTTGCACAATCAGCATCAATCCATTTCATAGCCTCACTCCCTGAAACAAACCATTCTTTGTTTGCACGACAGCCCATTTTAGAATATGATCAATCTGATCATCCTTTTAGAAAAGAACTTTTATTAACTCCTATTAAAATAACAAATGGATACGTTCCTGTTCAAACTAGTCCTGGTTTAGGAATTGAAGTAAATAATGAAATTATAAAAAAATATAAAATCAATTAATAGATGCTCCACTTACTTGATAAAAACATTAAATCAAATTTTGTTGATATTGGAACAGGATTAAGAGTTCACTATCTAGAATGTAATTACACAAATAAAAAAGATGCGCCCGTAGCATTATTACTTCACGGATTTCCTGAAATAAGTTTTAGTTGGAGAAAAATCTTTCCACTACTTTCTAAAGAAGGATTTAGAGTAATTGCAATTGACCAAAGAGGTTATGGGAAAACTATAGGTGGATCAAAAAAGTATGAAGATGACATAAGAGAATATAATTTAATTAATTTAGTTTCCGACTTAGTATATTTTTTAAAAAAAATGTGTATTAATAATATAGATCTTTTAGTTGGTCATGATGCCGGCTCAATAGTAGCTGGAGCAGCAACTTTATTAAGACCAGATCTTTTTAAATCATTAGTAATGATGAGTGCTCCATTCACAGGTCCTTTAAAACCTGAATTAAATAAAAATAAAATTGATATTCATAACCAGTTGAAAAAACTTAATCCACCAAGAAAACATTATCAATGGTATTACTCAACAAAGAAAGCCAATGATGATATGCATTTGTCGAACAAAGAAAAATTAGCGTATTTTTTAAGATCTTATTTTCATGTAAAAAGTGCTGACTGGAAGTATAATAACCCATTTGAACTATCTTCTTGGACTGGAAAAGAATTAGAAAAACTTCCAGAATATTACATAATGAAACTAGAAGATACAATGGTTGAGAGCGTCACAAAATTTTTTCCACAAAAAACAAATTGTGACTGGCTTAATGATGATGAGTTGGATGTATACACAAATATATTTTTTGAAAATGGTTTTCAATCTGCCTTAAATTGGTATAGATGCATGACATCTGAAAATCAAAATAAAGAATTAAATGTTTTTCAAGGTAAATTAATTAATAATTTTACATTATACATTAGCGGAGAAAAAGACTGGGGCATGTACCAAAAACCTGGTGCATTAAATGAAATGAAAAATTTATGTAAAAACTTTAAAGGCATTAAAATAATTAAAAATGCGGGTCATTGGGTTCAACAAGAAAAACCAGAAGATGTAGCCAAAGCAATATTAAATTTTTATTCTTCATTTGCTTAAATGAAATTTAAATCTGATAATACAAAAGGTATTTTGATTGCTTTTTTAGGAGCATTGCTTCTAACACCAGACACATTATTCATGAGGCTCTCTGAAATGGATGTCTGGACAATGCTATTTTGGAGAGGCTTTCAAATGGGTGCCATTTTAATTTTAATGACACTTAGTGTTAAAGAGTATAGAGAAAATTTCTTTTTAATATTTAAAAAAATAGGTGCTTTAATTGTATTAATTCAAGCATCTGGCTCTATTTTTTTTACACTTGGTATCGTTAACTCGTCTGTTGCATTAATTTTATTTTGTATCGCCACTGGACCATTATTTGCATCATTTTTTTCTCTAATTATTTTAAAAGAAAAATTAAAAAGGTCTACTATATATGCCTCTATTTTTTCTCTTATTGGAATAATTATTGTTGTTACTGATCCAAGTGAGGTTTTAAATGCACCAGACGGAAGTGTTGTAGTTGGAACAGTTTGTGGATTATTAACTGCAATATCACTTGGATTATATTTTGTTCTTTTAAGATCAAATCCAAAAATTCCAGCTTTTGGCACAACTGGCTTTGGAGCAATTATTACTGGTTTTGTTGGTCTTTTATTCATTGATTTAGGACAAATTTTTACAGGAAACTTTCTTGCAATATCAATCTCTGGTTTAATTATTCTTCCACTTTCTTTTGCAGCATTGGCTTATGCTACT
>CACNQW010000004.1 GCA_902622745.1 uncultured SAR116 cluster alpha proteobacterium | reverse complement strand
TAACCCCTCAAGTAAAACAAAATTTTTAACTGAAATATTTTCAAGTTGGTTTTTTTTCCCTGTATTGTGGTTATAATTACTAAGATTTATTTTCTTTCCAAACATCAAGTTTCCAATATCTTCATATAATTCATCTAATTCATTAGCTCTTGGATTTAGATGAGTCAATGTATCCCAAATAGACCTATTTCTATCCCAAATATGATAACCATCACCCTTAACATTTGTTACTGAGTTTTTACCAAATACTAATTCCAAATTTTTGGATAATGTAGTTTTACCTACTCCCGAATTTCCTGAAATTCCTACTAAAAATGGTTTTCTCCAAATCTTATAGTAGTAATTATTGTTTATTCCCAATTTCCATAATCTTAAAATTAGAATGGTTCCTACTGCAAAAAAGATTGAATAAATTATTTCTATATATTTGGTTAAATAAATAAGATTTAAATAATCATCTGAATAAAAATTCTCACCATACAAACGTAATGGGCCAACAACAATAATTTCAAATAATAGTAAAAAGATGAATAATGAAATTAAATAAATATCTTTAATAGAAAACTCACCTTTAAATAAAAGTAACAAAGGCACAACCCAAACATACCAGCCTGGTGAAGAATTAACTAAAAAAATTATTGAAAGAAATACAATCAAAGAAATATTCAAAAACAAATTAAAGTTTAAACGACTTATGTTCCAAATTAACATCAGAATAATACAATAAAGTATTGGCATAACTAATAATTCATGATTTCCAAATTCAAAACTTTTTACAAAAATAGTTTCTAATGCATTAGGGTTATTAAAAAACATTTCCTTAGACAATTGATTCAAAAATTGAGGTGAGTTAAAAATTATAAGAAAAAAAGTTAATTTTAATAAGAAAGAATTTAAATTGTGCCTTATTAATTTGTTATGATGTACATATATCAGAAGAATAGGTACAATTAAAAACATACTAAATTTGCAACTTAAAGCTATTGAAATAGTAATTGCTGTTGTAGTGTATTTTTGAAATTTTAAAAAATATATTGTTAGAACTAGAAATAAAGTTGGAATGACATCATTAAATCCAAGGAAATAAATTACGATTATGATTATTGGATTCATCCAGTAAAACAAAGTAAGTTTAAATTTAGAATAATTCGCAATTTTAAATAAAATAAATAATATTACTAAATCTGAAATCAGCAAAGTTCCAAAATATGCAAATTCTTGAGAGAAATTTAAAATATTTGACAAAGTAAATAATGGATAAAAAACAATAACCATCATAATTCCATAAGGAAAATGGAGATCAGGATTTTTACTGACAAAACTTTCGTCAGGGAATATTGAAAAATTCTTAACTGTCTCTTGCAAGTAAGGTATATAATTATCTTCAGGTAATGGAGAATAAAAATAAATTGCAATTAAAATCTTAGCAAAACTAACAGCTAAAATTGTTAAATTCAATTTAAAATCAAAGGTATTTTCAATATTCTTATAATAATTTAACATTCTTAAAAAAAAATTATTAATTTTATACTTGTTTAATATATATGTTATTATATTTAATTAAATCTAAACATGTCAAAATATCAAATTATAATTCCAATGTCAGGTTTTGGAAATAGATTTAAAGAAGCTGGTTACGACAGACCTAAACCTCTTTTAATTGTAAATGGAATACCTGTAATTGCTCATATAATTGACTTATTTCCTGGTGAAACTGACTTTTTGTTTGTCTGCAATAATGACCATCTAAATAATAATAGTTTTAAAATGAGAGAAATATTAAAAAAATATTGTCCTACTGGAAAAGTTATTGGAATAGAAAGTCATAAAAAAGGACCTGTCCACGCAGTACTAAAGGCTAAAAGTTATATAAACTTGAAAAAAAAAATAATTGTAAACTATTGTGATTTTAATTGTTATTGGGATTGGCTTAATTTTAAGAATATCTTGTCAAACAATAAAATTGATGGAGCGATTCCAGCTTATAAAGGGTTTCATCCACACTCGTTTGGAGTAACAAATTATGCATATATCAAAGAAAAAAACTTAAAAGCAATTGATATAAAAGAAAAAATGCCTTTCACTAAAAATAAAATTGAAGAATATGCTTCATCTGGCACTTATTATTTTAAAAGTGCTAGTGAAATGCTTTCGGCTTTTAGTTATATTGTTAAAAATAATTTGTCAATTAAAGGTGAATTTTATGTATCTTTAGCTTACAAATATTACTTCAAAAAAAATAAAAATATTATTATACATCCTTTACAGCATTTTTCACAATGGGGAACTCCTCAAGATTTTGAAACATACAACAAATGGTCTAATACTTTTTATAAAATCTATACAGAATCTATTACTAAAGATTTATCTGAGGAAAACAGAATTAATAACTCCATTAATATTTTTCTAATGGCTGGTCAAGGGATAAGGTTTGTAAAAGAAAAATACGAAAAACCAAAACCTTTAATTGAAGTTTCAGGCAAACCAATGATGTTGCAAACAATATCACATTTACCTAAATCCAAAATTAATATGTTTTTAATTAGAAAAAATATGGATAAATATAACGATTTACAAAAGTTAATAATTGATAATTTTGATAATCCAGAAATTAAAAGACTAGATAAAGTTACAACCGGGCAAGCAAGTACTGCTTTTTTAGCTATCTCTAGCTTAAAAAATAATCAACATTATTTAAAGAAATCTTTGCTCATTGCACCTTGTGACGCAGGTGTGATTTTCAATTATAAGAAGTATATGAATCTATTAAACAAAAGTAATTTTGATATTATTGTTTGGACAAGTAATAATTATAATGATGCAAAATTAAAACCTGAAATGTATGGTTGGGTTAAGAACAAAAATAATTTGATAACTAAAACCCTAGTAAAAGAATCACCAATTAATTTTGATAATTATTCTATTATTACTGGAATATTTACATTTAAAAATTCTTTTATTTTTGAAAAATGCTATACCCTTCTTAAAAAAAATAATAATAAAATAAATTCTGAGTATTATATCGATTCTATGGTTGAAGAAGCCTTAAAATTAAATCTAAATTGTTTTACTTTCCCAGTGGATGAATATCTTTGTTGGGGCACCCCATATGAATTAGAAACTTACAAATATTGGCAATCTTACTTTCACAAATGGAGTAAACATCCCTATAGTATAAATAAAGACAAACATGCATTCAATAAAAACAAATTAATAAAAAGTGCGAATACATTTACTTTTAAATAAAAAGTTTCAATCGTTATCAAATGAAACAAAATTAAGAATATTTAAATTTTTATTTGTTGGAATTTTGATCAATTTTTTTGTTGCATGTATATATTTGAGTTTGATTTTTT
Organism: uncultured SAR116 cluster alpha proteobacterium; assembly: GCA_902622745.1. Lineage (GTDB taxonomy): Bacteria > Pseudomonadota > Alphaproteobacteria > Puniceispirillales > Marisalimonadaceae > TMED54. The sequence continues at coordinate 85,961 of CACNQW010000004.1, read as the reverse complement.
TTAATTTTGGATCAATATCCAGCCTAACAATCTCATACATTTTTGGAGTTTTATCTTCTATTTATATAAATAAAAATTTTACTTTTAACGTTAAAAAACCCAGTTTAAAAATTTGGTATAATTTTATATTAATTCATATTTTCTGTTATGTCCTGTCTCAAGTCTCAAATGAGACCTTTCTGTTTATTTTGAAAGACTATAAATTTAAATATCTAGTGAGCCTTTTCATCACTATAGGATTAGCGGCTACAGTTAATTTTGTCTGCATGAACATGGTAATAAAAAGATTTAATAAAGAAAATATTTCTGATTAAATCATTGATAATTTTGTAAATTAAGAATGTAAAATCTTTATAGAAAATTTTATTAAAATTAAGTATGATCTCATATAAACTTTATTGTATTTATAATTGAGGTAAAATAGATGATAAAATACTCACTTATAATCCCCTGTTATAATGAAGCCAAAAGTCTTGATAAACTAATATGTAATTGTAAAAAAAATATTAGAAAAGATACTGAAATAATTTTTGTAAACAACGGATCTAAAGATGAAAGTTTAAAGATATTTAAAAAATTAATTCCTAAACGAAATAATAATATTAAATACATTAATGTTAATACAAACATAGGATATGGCGATGGAATTCTTAATGGACTAAAAAAATCTAAAGGTAAATTTTTAGGTTGGACACACGCAGATTTGCAGACAAATCCAGTGGATGCTATAAAGAATTTTAAATTATTTGAAGACCAATTATCAGAAAAAATTTTCATAAAAGGCAAAAGAATAAAAAGAAATTTTTTTGATAATATTTTTTCATTAGGGATGAGTGTCTTTGAAAGTGTGCTATTTCAAAAAATTTTTTATGAGATTAATGCTCAACCAAATCTATTTTCTAGATCCTTTTATACAACTTGGATCAACCCCCCAAAAGATTTTTCTTTAGATTTGTATGTTTATGTTCAAGCAAAAAAGCAAAAATTAAAAATCAAGAGATTTAATGTATTTTTTGATAAAAGACAATTTGGTGAATCAAAATGGAATACAGACTTAAAAAGTAAATTTAATTTTATTTTAAGAACTTTAAAATTTAGTTTTAAACTGAGGTTTACTGATGATAAAAATTAGGCATAGAATAAATTCAATCCATGAATTAAAGGAAGTTAATCCAATATATGGGGTAGAAGTGGATATAAGAAGCTACGGTTCTGAAATAATAATTAACCATGAACCTTTTTTAAGTGGAGATTTATTTAAAGAATGGATAAAATTTTATAGACATAAATTCTTAATTTTAAATGTTAAAGAAGAAGGATTAGAAAAAGATTTAATTGATTTGATGTATTTTTATGACATAAAGAATTATTTTTTTTTAGATCAAAGCTTTCCATTCATGCTTAAATATAGTAAACTTTGCAAAAAAAAATCTGCTATTAGATTATCTGAATATGAAGACGTTAACACTTGTTTAAAAGTAGATAAATTTTGTAAATGGGTGTGGGTTGATTGTTTTAATAAATTCTTATTAACTAAAAAAATATATCAATTATTAAAAGAAAAAAAATTTAAGATATGTCTAGTATCTCCTGAACTTCAAGGTAGATTTGATGAGAAAGAAATAAAATGGATTTTAAAAAATATAAAAAAAAATAACTTTAAAATTGATGCAGTATGTACTAAATATACCGAAATATGGAATTAAATTAAAATTTCTCAGATTAGTATTTAACCAACTCAATTTTAATTTTTAAATTTAATCAAATACTTGAGATTTTTAATGTTTATTAATTTACGAAGAAAATATAATTTTAGAGGGAAATATAAAATAAAAAATTGTTTACCTCTTACAAAAAAATGCCGTAATTCCCTATTTATATAACTATTTTAGCTATTCCAATGATTAAAAACATTTTAACAAAATGTAAAATTTAGTTCCAATCAACTTTGTTGCCTAGTAATTTTCTAATAAAAACTTTAAAATCTGTGTTCAATTTTAACCTTAACCAATGAACTGGTATAAAAAAAGTTAAAATTGTGTATCTTATAAACATCTGCCATCTAACATGAAATGGTATAACCCTATCTAAATTAGTTGTCACAGGATGCACTGACAATCCAGAAACTCTTCCAAATCCAAGATAATTTGATAATTCTAAAGTAATCTTTTTAGGAAGAAATTCAGGATTAATCAAAAGTCTTTCTGCACTATCTAAATTTTCATCAATCTGAAACCAAAAAGATTTTCTTTTGATGGATTCATTTTTAGTAAAACCACCCCTATGAATGGTTCTAGTATCTGAAATTACTGCTGTTCCTTTTTTTCCTTTTGCTGATTTAATTAGATTTAAGTAATTTTCATTAATAAAATTATTCGTAAAGTTGTTTTTATTAAATTTTGAAGAATACTTATGGCTACCTAAAATAAATTCCGTAGCTCCTTCATTAGTATCAACCAAATATACTATAAATACAATTCCATATTTTGAATTTTTTTCTCCATCAAATTTGTTATCTGTATGCCATGGAAAATAATAATACTTTTCATTAGTATACGCTCTATGGCACTTTAGCCTAATGTTATTTCCTAAATATTCTTTTGAAATATCAAATACTTTTTTACTAGTAACCAAATCAAATGATGTTTTTGAAACAGCTAAAGCATTAGAAAAAAATTTAGCATCATTTATGTGAACAAAAGTTAATTCATTACTATTTCTTTTTTGTTCACCGTTAAGAATTTTAGAAATAGCATCACATGAATCAGATTTTAGAAAATTTTCAATTTTAATTACTCCATCTTTTTTAAGATGAAAGTTTATATCTTTAATTTTGGGGTTTTGATTTAAATCAAACTGTTGAATTTCTTTAGTATGTTCCATATATGATTCTAATATAATTTAAAGTTAATGAAAATCAAATACAAATCAATAAGAAAAATTGATTAGAAAAAGTTATTTAATAAATTATTTTTTATTTTTGAGTTTACATTCTTTATATAACTTTCTATATAAAGTTTACAATTTTGTCTTATGATCTTAAATTCGTTTTCATTTAAATTTATATAATATTGGACCTTTTCAGAAATATTTTTAACATTTTTGGGATCAACATTAAACCCAATTTTTATTTTTTCCATCCCAATCCAAGGATTATTTTGACCTATTATAACTGGAAGCCTAAAACTTAATGCTTCAAAAATTGAATATCCAAAATTTTCACTTAAACTTGGCATTAAAAAAACATCATAATTTGGATAAATTTCAAATAATTTCTTAGATCTAATAGTACCTTTATACTTTACATCAATATTTTTTGGTAAACTTAATATCTCATTTTTACACTTTTGCCAGTAGGTTAGATCGTCAACTTCACCAAAAATGTGAACAACAACATCCCCTCTTAAATCTCTCAAGCTTAGAATCGTTCTGAAAATATTCTTAACTGGTGTTATTCTACATGGTATTATGATCTTCAACTTGTTTTTAATTTTAGTCTTATTTATAATATATTTTTTAATTTTAATTTGGACTATATTTGAACATATAACTATATTCCTTTCAGATAAGCTAAAAAAGTTTTTAATCTGTTTTTTCTCATAAATTGAAGTTGCATGCCACTTGACACTTTTGAAATAATTAAAAATTTTAAATAAAAAAATATAAAAAGATTTTTTAAACTTTTTACTAGAAAGAGCACCTTGAAAAAGTTCCCCCTTTGGAGCAATCATAACTGGAACAAAAAAAATAGATGCTAAAAAAATAATTATTAAAGAGAACTTTACATTGAAAAAACTAGATGCATAACAAAAATGAACCTTATATTTTAAAAGAATCTTTAAAATATTAAAAAAGACTTTTAATGTTGAATCTACGTAAATTATATTGATATCGTTTTTTTTTATCCAATTGTTGATCTTTATTAATTCCATATTTGACTTTTGATTTAAGTCTTTTGCAGATGTTATTATATAAACTTCGTATTTTGATTTAAGTACATTTACAAAGTTTTTAACACTATTCACTGGTCCGCCAGCTCTGTAAGCTGGAGGAAAAAATTCAGTGCTAATTAGTAATATTTTCTTCATTTCATAAGAGAAATATTTGACTTTTTATAAATATTCTTAATTACATGATCAATTAATTTCAAGTAATTTGATTTACCAATTGCTTTATCCATAAAATTTTTATCACTAAGCCAACCTTTTGTCCAATTAGTAACGGGTATATTAAATCCTGTTTTTTTTCTCTTAACAATTGATGAAGGTATTTTAGTTTGTGAACTTTTAACCAAATGAGCTTTTCCTGAAGACTTTGATAAATAACTAATATACATTTTCAAATCATTCAACAAAAAATAATCTACAAAAGGTGTTCTTAGTTCAACACTATGATACATACTTGCCCAATCAGAATCTCTTAGGAGTTGATTTCTTAAATAAAAACAATTTTCTAATTGCGCAACCGCTAATATTTTATTTTTAGAAACTGAGCCAATCTTTTTTTTCATGAATTTTTCTATAAAATTAATATTATTCATATTTTTGATTTTTGTTTTCAATTGAAATTGCTTATTTATTTCAAATGGCGTCAATATCCCTCTTTTAAGCCAAAATGCTGTATAAACATTTGAACAAAAGAAGTTTAAATATTTCCATTTTTGATTTTTTGTTTTTCTATAAAGCTTATCGCCAATAAATGTTAAAACTTTATCACCAAATGGAATTTTTTTAATTAAACTAGTAAAATTTATCAGATAAGGTATTTGTCCAAAACTAGGATAACCAAAAAATAATTCGTCACCACCAACACCAGACAGTAAAACTTTTATTTTTTTTTCAGATGCAGCTTTACATGCATACCATGTGTTTATTCCATCAATAGATGGTTGATCCATTGCATCTATAATATTATCAATGTCATTTAAAAACTCTTTCTTAGATACTTTTCTAACAAAATGTTTTATTTTTTTTCCTTTAAGAATTTCTTTAGCAAAAGGTAATTCATCCATTTCTGTGTTTGTGTACTCTTCAAAGACAACAGTTATGGCTATAAAATTTATTTTTAAATCTATTAAATGAGATATTAAACTTGAAGAATCTATACCACCAGAAAGCATTACAGCTATAGGAACATCAGATGTAGTATGTTTTTTTATTGTATCGCTAATACTATATTTAATTTTTTTATTCAGCATATCATTTGAAAATTTACTTTTTGTAAATTTTGAAAAATAATTTTTGATGTTTACATATTCATGAAATTTAATGCCTTCTTTATTAGAAATAAAACAATAATTTCCACTCTTAAGATTTATTATGTTACTAAAACAGGTATTTGGTTCAATTATGTTGCCAAATAAAAAAAAACTTAAAATACCTTCATAATCAATTTTATGAACAACCAATTTAGAGTTTAAAATTGGTTTCACTTGTGAACTAAAAACATACCCATTTTCAAATTTACCTATATAAAGAGGCTTTATACCATATGGATCTCTAGCAAGAAAAAAGCGCTCTTTTTTTTTATCCCAAATAGCAATTGAAAACATTCCTCTCAACATACTTAGCATTTTTGGACCTTTTAATTGGTATAGTTTTAATATCACTTCAGTATCACTTTTTGTACGAAACTTTATTTTAAATCTGGACAGGAAAGTTTTAAGTTCTTTAAAGTTATAAATTTCACCATTGAAAGATATTATATAGTTGTTATCCTCAGAAAACATTGGTTGATTGGATCTCTGATTTATATCAATAATCGATAATCTATTATGACCCAATCCAACATATTTATTTTTTGAAATCCAAATCCCTTTATTGTCTGGGCCTCTTCTATGCATATTCTCACATAATTGATTTAATGTCTTTTTTACATTTATATTATTAAGTTTATTTGCATTTACAAAAATGCCAGCAATACCACACATATCAATTACCTGTCGAAAATATTTTATTTAAAATCATATCGATTTGTGAAATCATTCTATATTTACTATTAATACACTTACTATAACCTTTTTTTTCAATTTTTTTTCTAGTATTTTCATTATTGAGATAGAATTTAACTTTATTTAAAAGTTCTTCTTTAGACGAAAAATAATCTGCTTCTACTTTTTCTTTAAAAATTTTTTTTTGAGCCTCTGTCCTCTCAGAAAGCATAAACCCTCCTGATGCAGGAATCTCTAATGATCTACTTGTAATTACATCATCGTTAATTTTTCTTAGAAAGTTGATATTAATTTTTGTTTTATAAATTGTTTTGGGATATTTTTCTCCATAAAGAAACTTTTTATGGATATATAAATTATCGTGATTAAAAGAACATTTATCCCAGTCATTTCCCCATACATTTACTTTAATGCCACTCTTTGCCAAAAAGAATAGATACTCACTTCTATCTTTTTCGTACGCACCAATATGACTTACTATGTACTTGTACCTCTTTAAATTACCATCTTTATAAATTTTATGAAGTGTGTCATCGAAACTATCATAAAATCTAAAAACTTTTTTTGCGCCAAATCTTGTTAAACACTCAAAATTATGTCTCTTTGTTGTAAAAACTACATCATAAAATTTCAATCCAAAAAGGTACCAAAGTGATAGATTATGTTTTTTACACATATCATCCTCTGACAAAGATATAATTTTGATTTTTGGATAATTTAATTTAATAAATTTTAGAGTTTTAGGATATATCATAATCCCATTTTCAATCCAGATAACATCAATGTTATTTTTGATTAAAATTAATAATATTTTTTTATTCACTTTATTCAAATCTAAAGGGAGCATAAATTTATTAAATATTCTATAAAAAATGGAAGGGGTTTGAATTTTATTATTACAAGACACAATTGAATGGGAAAAAGCTATTACGTGATAACTCAAACGTTTTATAGTTTTAAACCTTCTATATGATCGACCATACTTATTAAGGTCTCCAATAAACAAAATTTTTTTATAATTAACTTTATTAATTCTTTAATCTCTTATTTTATATTATTAAAAATCTTAAATTCAAATATAGTTTATTTTAATTGATTCATAAAAATTTTTTATATCATTATTCCATCTTTCAATACCATAAATTTCTATGGTCTTAGATATGATTAATTTTTTATTTGTTAAATTTTCTGGTATTTCTCCAACAAAAACGGATAGAATTGCCTCTGCTATCAAATCCGCTCGATCAACATCTATTAAAATACCTAAATCACCATTTAAAAGACCTTCAGAACACCCATATTTATTAGGAGCAATGACTATTAAGCCAGCAAGTAAAGCTTCTAAAAATACGATGGCAAAACCTTCATATTTAGATGGTAAAATAAATACATCAGCCATAGATAAATAATCATATTTTTCATCATCTTTTATAGGTCCTGTAAATATAACTTTTTTCTTTAACTCGCTGTTTTTAGACAATATTTCGGAAACTCGTGTATCAGTTCCTCCACCAACAATCATATAAATAAAATCAGGGAATTTTTGTTGCAAGATTTCTAAAGACTTTAATACTCTGTCATGTCCCTTTTCTTCAGACGTTGATAATCTTGATAATGTCATGATTATTTTTTTATTGCTTAAATTAAATTGTTTTTTATCAAATTTTAATTTTTTTTTAATAAATGAACCCTCATTTACACAACTTTTGATAATTACAATTTTTTGTTTTAATGTGCTATCTTGCTCAATTATCAAATTTTCAGTGTAATTAGATATTGTTATAATTTTGTTAGCTTTTTTTAAAGCCAATAATTTTAAAAAAGTAAATTTTTTTATAGCTTCTATTCCATAAATGGACACCGAGAAATCTATTTCTTTAAAATAATTAATAAACAATAAAATTGGTGAGAAATTTATGTGACAACACATTATATAATTTGGTTTATAAGAAAAAATAAAAAAAATTGTTTTAAATGTAAAAATAATCTTTTTAAAAAACCCACCCTTTTTTCTTTGAAGAACTCTTATATTACAGTCACACGTTTTTAATGATTCTAATAAATCTTGATTATATTTTTCTATACCACCTATTAAAGATAAATCACCGGTTAAAAACAAGATTTTCATAAATTATTCCAACTAAAAAATTTAACCTTTGAAAAAGTGAAAATTATCGAAATACAAACAAAAAATATGCCCATTGTTGAAATAAATTGACCAAAAAAAGATATCATCCAACTTTCATAAAATAATGATATTTGTAATAGTGTTGGAAAAATAAGTAAAAAACTAAAAAAGTATTTTGTATTTAAAAGAAATGTAGAAAAAAAATCAAACAAAACAAAAACTATTCCAATACCAATGCTGACAAAAATGAGACCAAAAATTCCATAATTCCAAAAACCTTCCATATGCATCGATGGTCCTACTGAACTTTTAGTTTTAAAATACCAATTACTATTATCAGTTTCAAAAAGAAGAGAATTCAATTTTACCGCTTGATTAGTCATGATTGGTTTTTCTTTCCACACAACTCTTGGTATTAAAATATACCAAAAATTATTTAGTGTTTCGCCATTATTTCCTATCAAATATTGTTTCGCAATGAATCTTTGAACTGATACAACATCTAATCTATGTAAAAAATTTATAAGCCTATGATTTAAATTAAATTCATTATTTTTAAATTTAGTTGTACGTTCTATATGATCAAGACTGACAGCTAAATCTCTATTAAGATTTTTGTTAAATTTATTTAACATTTTATCAAAATCAAATTCTTCTGAGGGAGTTTGCCTCATATTAGTAATAATTTCTTTAAACTCATCAGTAAATTCTTTTTTAAAAAATCTACTTTCAAATTGCCCTGAAATAAAATTTTTCTTGAATTTATTAATTAATTTTAAATCATCATCACTTGACAGAGACATATGAAAAGAATCTTTTAATATTACAAATTTTGAAATTAAATCTGTTTTATTTTCTATATATTTATTGTGAGTTCTTGAGAAATTGACTAAAGGATTTAAGATAAAATAAATACTAACTAGCAATAAAGAAAAGAAAACTCCCAATGTGTTTTTTCTTTCTGAAACAATCCAAAAGCCAATCATTATCACTAAACAAAGCTTAATAATTAAAAATTTAGAAAAAAAGGTTAGTAAAAATAAAGTATTTAATATTATATAAAACAAAAATATAAATTTTAGTGCTGAACTCATTCTATGAAATAAAAGACTTACAATAAATATTAGTCCAGTTTCAATAATTGTTATTTTCGATAAAATACTTAATAAAAATTGACTAGGGGTATTTTCCAAGTAGAAATAATAGTTTGCGAACAAGCATAAAAAAAGAAAAATTATAAAGCCTCTTTGAAATCTTACAAGCCTATTTAAGTTTAATAAAAGATCAGTTTTATTGAGAGTTATTTTTTTTAGAAAAAAAATAAAAAAAAGTACAACTATTAAAATTGACAATGAATTAAGTAAATTTATGAAAGAGATTGAGGTGAATCTTGATAAAAAATCTAATCTATCTTCGTATCTAATGTAACTTCCTAAGGTCCCAAAACCTATAAAAATTCCTGACGAAAAAAAAAACCAAGGGAATATATTTAATAAGCTTTTTTTATAAGCAAAAATAACAAAATTTAAAATAACCAAGATCAGATAAAGAGTTGAAGGTAATACTTCATAAAAACCTTTAATATTCAACAAGTAAAAAATTATTGACAAAGAAAAATATAATAAAGTTATGAATACAGGGAGATAATTAATAAATATTTGATTTTTATTCATAATTTTATTTTTATTTAGACTTATAATTTACACTGATGAAGTCAATACATTTACTTTTTAAAAAGAATTTTAATATTATTTAAATTATAGATGATAACCAATTTAAATGCATAAATAAAGTTCTTACAAAACCAAATTAAACTTAATTTCCAAAAATTAAAATTATGAACAAAAAAGTTATTTTGTTTTAAAGTATATTTTTTATAACATGTTAACCATTCAGAGAAAAATAAGTTTGATGAAAAATATCCCATTTGAAAATCTGATTTAACCCATGATGGATTCTTTAGACAATCAAGTTTTAATTGATCAGGGTCCAAGATAATAAAGTTGTTTGCAATAATTTTTTTAAACATAGATAAAAGCCTTTTATTAACAAAAGTTTGGTGCTCTAGCTGTAAATTTATTTTTTTTTTTAAAAATGAAACTAATATGTGTTGCTCATTTCTATATCTACAATTCCATTGATACATGTGTTTTTCTTTTTTTTTATTCTTAAACCAACTTGCTTCTTTTGTACTCATTGGAGTATAATTGAATAGAGAATATATATCTTTTTTTGTTCCAAAAAAAACCCAGTCTCCTGGATGAAATAAAAGTGGAATTTTTTGAGGATTAACAAAAAATTGTCTAGGCACAATTATTTTTTTTTCAAAAAAACTATATTTACGTTCGGATTTGTTAAAAACATTTAAGAGTTGAACCCAAGATTTATTATAAATTGTTGTATCAGACCTTATCTTGACAACGTACTTAGTTCTTGCATATTTTAGACCATTTATAACTGAAATTTTTTGTCTCCATGTTGAATCTCCAATGAAATCTGATGACGAAATGTTCATTGATCCAGGGTCTTCACTAAATACTTTTTTAACGTAAGTTGGTAATTTAAAAGGTTTTTGGTTATTCCAAGTTGAAAAGATAAATTCTGAATTTTTAAAAATTTTTCTAGTTTCTATAATAGATTTTTTTGTGAATTCCTCATAAAAAGGCCCTTGGAATATAAACGTTATTTCATCATCTCTAATCTTCATAATTTTTATTTGAAATAACTTTAAATTCTGGCATAGGCACAATCATTTTCCCACCAGATTCTAAAAATTTTTTTTCTCTTTTAATGAATTCTTCAATAAAATGCCATGCTAACACAAAATAATAATCAGGCTTTATTTTTCTAGATTCATTTTCAGAAATTATCTTAATAGAAGATGATATTGTTTTTTTTCCATACTTTTCAGGATTTCTTTCTGCAATAAAGTCAATTTGCGATGAGTTTAAATCATAATACTGAAGTGTTGTATTACCTTTTGTAGATGCAGCGTATCCATGAAATATTTTTCCTTTACCTCTTTCGTTTTTAATAAAACTTAAAATTTGATTTTTATTTGAATTAATTCTTTTTTTAAAATTAACAAAAGTTTTATGAGAGGTTAATTTAATTGATTTTTCATACGAGATTTGTTGATCAACGTTTTTCTTATATTTTATAAAAGATTCCAGGTTACTAGATAATTTCTTTTTAATATAAATTCGGATGCTACCTTCATTTACGTCTGGCCTCATTTCAAAATTGTAGATGAATAAATTGGCTGAAGTTAAAATAGGAAGCAATGAAAGTAAAGAATAATATGTTATATGTTCATGACAAATTCCATCAAAAGCGTTTTTTCTAAGCATTTCTGGCAAATACATCATTTGAATTACAAAGACGCCATCTTCGTGTAAACACAACTCAACATCATTAACAAATTGTTTGGGATCTTCTACATCGTAGAACATGCCTATAGCAGTAATAATTTTAGCTTTCTCTTTATAAAATTTTTTATCGAATTCACTATATGAAAAATATGTTTGAATTATTTCGTCGGTGCCTCTTTTATTCTTAGGACTTAAATTTTTTGCAGGCTCAAAACCAATTTTTTTTACCTTACTGTCTTTATAATTTCTTAATAAAGTGCCATCATTTGCGCCAATATCAACTACTAAATCATTCTCTTTAATTTCGACATATTTCAAAGTGTTTTTAACAATATCTTTCAACTCAGAACGCATAGAATTATTGATACCTGATTCATACCAATAATTAGAATACAACAAATCAGGGTTAACAGAATGTAAAAGTTGAAGCAATCCACATCCATTTCTATTTTCATCACAAATAACTAAATCCAATGGCGCTTTTAGAGCTTTTTTTTCTGATTCTTCAATAAAATTTGAAACTGCAATTTCACCTAATGATAAAACTGGTGTCAAAAATGTATTTTTGCAGCTGCGACAACTAGATATTTTTTTATAATTTTTCTTCATTATATTAATTAGTATTTTTTCTATACAATTTATTTTATCCTTTACTAGATTTATCTTAACTATTTAATTAATTATATCTCTTATAATATTTTAAACATTTTGCATATAATTATTTAAAACCAGTTAAATTAATTTTTAAAAAATTTTTATCATGAAATATTTATATTTGTTTACAGATTTTTTTAGATCTCTATGACTTTATAATTTAATTATGGATTATAAATTTCAATTTTTTCTTTACAAAATCTGCATATGTAAAAATTTTTCTTTTTTAAAAATTCTTTTTTTTTGCAACTTCTACATTGAAGCATAGGTTGTAAATTGATATTTTTGTTTCTTTTCGATTGCAGTAAAAAATAATTTATGGATTTTAGAATATATTTTTTTAGCTTTGATAAAAAGTCTGGTCTAGAAAGATCACCTGTTTCTTCAAGCTTTGGAGCTGTCCAGATAGATTTTTGATTTTTATTTATAATTTTATATTTTATTCCACCTGTATTTTCAGACCAATAATACCTAACATGGAAATTAAATGGATATTTTTTTACCCATTTTGGAAAAATTTCTTGAGCCTTATTTTTAAATAATCCTACGACTTCATTGTCATGGATAAAATTTTTTTTCTTTAAAATTTTCAATTCACCATTTTTTTCATAAATCTCTAATTTATGAAATGTATAATGTGTAAGTCTTTCAAAAAACGCGTCTGGAACTTCAATATACCCAGCCCTACTAACTCTTTGCATCTCTTCAATAAAAGCTTCTGGTCTATCAGTATGTTCTAAAACATGTGAAGCAATTAAAAAGTCAAAAGATTTATTTTTAAAAGGTAAACTTTCTCCAAAAGCATTAACAGTAATTCTATCTGTTACAAGTTTTTCAAAAAATCTTTCTTGAGAATTTTTAAAAGGATCGCAAAGTATATTTGACCTAAAATAAGGAGACCCTCCACTTCCTACTTCTAAAACTAAGTCTTTTTTACTAACTGGACAATAAAGCTTTCTTAATGACCATGCTATACTATCTAGTCGCAAAAAAAGAAAAAATGACATTAATTTACTATTTGGTTTAATCAAAATTTTAAACTTTTAATTTTTGTTTGAATAAATGACATATCAGTTAATATCTAATAAAAATTTACTACATAAGTAAAATATTATACATTAATATTTTATAAATAATATTTTTTAAATAAATTTAAGGGTTTCTTTTTGTGCATGAGCTATATTAGATAATATTTGCTCTAACAAATTTCTTTCTAAGTTTAATTTCTCTAGAATAGATAAAGCAAAAAAATCTCCAGCACCTACTTTAGTATATTTGTTTTTTATATTCTTAACATTTTTAAATAGAGTTATGTTTTTATTTTTAATTACTTTTACATAATTTTGTTCATGGAAAATAACTATATTTTTAATAGATAGTTCAATAAGGAATTTCTCATTTGACCAAAAATCATGCCCACTACAAAAAATTATATGAGAATTTTCTGACCAAAAATCTAAATTTTTATCTATATCTTTCAAAGCAATACCTGCAAAGTCTACAGAAATTATACTATTATTATATATAGACTTTAAATTTCTATTATTAATATCAAAATACTCACCATACATGAAATGATAAACATCATTTCCAGAAATTATTGGTATTTTAAATTTTTTTGGCTTGGCAAAAGTAGTTTTGTTTTTTTTATCAATAATTATTATTGCATCTTGAACATTTTGTTTTAAAAAATTTTCTTCAAATATATCACCACTTGGCAATATCCATTCAAAAATTTTAAACTTCTTTAAACGATACGCACCTCCAAATTCATTAGAAATTCTATCTATTATATTTGCTTTATCAATTTGTATTTTTGAGTATATTAACTGATCTTTAAAAATAGGTGATACAATTTTCAAAACTTTTCTTTCCTATCAATTTCTATTATTTTGTTATAATTCAAATTAATATTATTATTTTTACAATATAAGCCTACAAATTCTGCAATAACTCCATATCCTCCACGAGACTTAGTTATTATTCCATTTGGTTGTTTTGAACAATATTCTAATATCATTGGGTGAGCATTACTTGGACAAATTGGAACATTTGCCATTTTTAACATGCCTAAATCAAATATATCATCACCAATAGAAAAAATTTTATCATCATTTGCGAATTTAAATTCTCTTTTAATTATATCGTTTTTTTCTTCAAATCTAGAAATAAAAACCTGGTAGTTTCTGTTTTCTAAAACATTTCTATTAATATTTTCATCACCAGTGATAAAAAATATTTTAAAATCTAATGTTTGTAATTCTTTTAATGCTGTGAAATCTTTATCATAAAATGTTTTAGAAAATGGTAAACCTGTCTTATCATAAAATTTATGACCAGTTGTCAAAACACCGTCTATATCACAAAAAAAATAATTCATAGATCACCTAGTTTTTTTCTAATAAACAATGGGTTATCAGTACATATTCCATAGCAGTCAGGCAATTCACTAAATTTTTCAGGGTTCAAAACAACTTCAATCCTATTTTTTAAAGTAACTTTATTTGGGAAAGTCCATATAAACCCCCAATTTGTTAGTACTATATCATCATTTTGATGCCAAAAAACATTTAAATCTAAGTTCTTAAGAAATATAAATGCTTCATGATTTTTAGCGTGTAAAAATAACTTACTTTTATTCTTGATCAAAAAATCTTTTTCAACGTCATAAGTAGGTTCGTCATGACCTAATTTTAATTTGCATTTAATTACCCAAACATCAATTTCAACAAAAAATTTCTGGCTTAATGCTTTAAATATAGAGTTAGGATGATTTTCTAATGTTGAATTTTTACCAGTTAAATTTGCTCTATGAGAAATTATTATCATTGCTTACTCTATTCAAACTCTTTTTTTACTAATAATTTTACTAGACTAATAAAATCTGTTTTAGGATACCAATTAAGTAATTTTTTTGCTTTATTTATGTTTGCTAAATAAGGTATTTGATTTTCACTTCTTTTTTGTTGCTCTTCTTCAAATACATATTTTTCCCAATTTAATCCAACTTCTTTAAAAGCAATTTCTAAAAAATCCCTAACAGAATTTAGTTTTCCTGATCCTAAAACAAAATCCTCTGGATTATCATTTTGTAACATTAACCACATACCTTCTACAATGTCTTCAGCATAACTCCAATCTCTTACAGAATTCAAGTTGTCAATAATAATTTTTTTCTTATTCTCAATTACAATTTTTTTTAGATTGTAAGTTATAATCTTAGGTAAAAAATTTAATTTTCTCCTATGTGATTCATGATTATATAAAATTCCTGAAACTGAGTAAAAATCATACTTTTCCCTAAGCATTTTTGTGAATAAAAAGGATGTTGCTTTAGCTATACCATATGGTGTATTTGGATTTATTTCTGTACTTTCATTTTGAGGGTATTCTTTTGGAGATCCAAAAATCAAACTAGATGAAGCATTAAAAACCCTAGTTTTTGGGGAAAAATTTACTAAATTATACATTAAATTTTTAAAAAAATTTATGTTGTCATCAAAAATCTTAAAGTCAATACTTTTATCAAAATCAGGAGTAGCATTTGCTGCTAAGTGATATACTTCATCAAAACTATTTTGTTTTATTAATGATAATAAAGAATTGTTATTTAACTTATTAACATCAATCAAGGTAACATTATTATAGATACTATTTTCAACGTCTTTATAATTCTTTTTTTTATTAAAAATTCCAAAAATTGAATAATTTTTTTTCTTTAATAAATTAGTTAAAAACCATCCATCTTGTCCAAAAATTCCAGTAATTAAAACCTTTTTTTTTTCAACAATCATCTTTAATTCTTTTTTAAAATAACCATTGAAGTTCTTGACCATTTATCTGGTAATGTTTTTGAAAATAATTCATCTAAAACTCTAACCAAAAAAGTTTGGAAATATAATATAATCTTAAATTTGAATATTTTGTCATTTATTTTGATTAAACACTCTTTGTTTTTAAAAAAATGAAGTAATTTATCATAAGTTGCTGGCGGTTGTATGAATGTTTTTTCATATCCAAAAATGTCTACTATCTCAAATTTTTTAGATTTAAACCTTTTTCGATTTTTATCAAAAGTTTCGTAACCGACATGCATATCTCTGTCTAAAAATAATTTTTTATACAAATTTTTATTCTTTTCTTTAAATAAATTAATAAAAGGGTTTGAAGTTGCTACATCATACAACATAACAATTTTACCATTAGGCTTTAATACCCTGTGGAATTCTTCTAACAAGTAATCTTTATCTTTACTTTTTATATGCTCCCAGAAAAAGGAACTCACAATACCGTCTAAAGTGCTATCGTCAAAAGGAATGCCTTCAAGACAATTACCTTGAATTAAAAATTCGGCTTTTGAATTAGATTTTTCTAGAGATACACCTGACAAATCCATTCCAACATAATTATAATTTTCACCTAAATATCTTACTCCACCAGCACATCCAAGTTCTAAGATATTAGATCCAAATTTTATATTTTTTGTAATTTGATTTAAATAACCACTATTAATCATCCAAAGGGTAAATTTTCCAAATATAGTTTTAGGGTTCGGAATATTTTTAATTTCACCATCATAAGTGCCTTCATAAAACTTATCTATTTTATGTAAAAATTTATAAATATTTTTTTCTTTTTTAAATTCTCTTAGACAAATCTCACACTTTAACAAATTTGGTTTTAAATTAACTAACTTTTGTTTTTTGCATAAACAAATGAGACTTTGAGTAAGTTTATTATTTTTATTTTGATCTAACATAAATTGAAACTTTTTTTGGGATCATAAAAATATTATATAATAAAACTATAATAAATTTTGGAATATTTAGTAAGAAAATTGCTAAATATGCTTCTGGTATGAATTTATAATTATTAAATATTAATTTTGTTTTACCTTTGGGACTATCCCAGCCACCAATCCATCCCACAATAACACCTTTCCAAGCATCTCTAAATATTTTTCTCTTAATTTTTTTTATAGTTTTTTTTTCAAAGTGATGCCCAAAGTGATTGAATATCTTTATAGAATTTATGCCAAAAATCTCAAATCCCGGATTATTTATCACACCATTTTTATCGATCATATTTTCAATAAAATCCTCTTTTGATGCAGGCTTATTTTTTATTATGTGTTCTGATATACAATACAACCTTTTACTATTAATAATTACAAACATACAAATATATAATGTTACAAAATAAGATCCTATAAAAGGTCTTACAGTCTTTAAAGATTCTGTTACAATTTTTTTTTTCATAATTAATGCAGAACAAAAACCAAGGCCTAAACCAGCAAGTTTCAAAATTTCATCTTTATCTTTAAAATATCTATTTTCAGATAGATTTATACCGCTAAATTCTCCACGTTTATAATTTGCCCAAAAAAAGTTAGAAGAGATATGTTGCTTTATTATATTTATGACGTGGTCTAATTTTTTAGGGAAAATTTCATCATCCCCCAGCCACCAAATAAATTTTGACTCTGCTAAAGTACTTATATTTATTACAGCTTTATCAATACCTTCTTTTTTCCCTTCTTTAATAGTCAAATTAATATTTGTTAAATTTTGAAGATCCTTTTTTTTATTTGGTATTTCACTATCATCGTATATAAGAATTTCTACATCATGATTATTTTTTATAAAAGAAATTGATTTAATTAATTTTTTTAATTTTTTATGTTGATTTTTAGTCAAAACACATAAAGTAATTAATCTATTATTTTTAACCATACATCATTGAATACTTAAAAATTTATCTTCAGGATTACTGTAATTTCTAAAAACTAAAATAATTGAATCCTCTAATGCTCTAATAAAAGATACTTCAAGTGGCTCAAATATAAATAAATTATTTTTTTCGATTATTTTGTCTTTTTGCTTTAATTTACCCTCAATAAGAAGATTATATTCAAATCCTTCTCTATGATAATGTGGTTTATCAACAAAACCTTTTTTAAGCTTTTTTATACCTATTTCATAGTTCGGATTATCAATAATAGATTCTTTGAAATTACCAACTATCCATCCACCTTTAAAATGTAAAAAGTTTTTAATTATCATTAAGTCATAGAAGACAATCTATCCTGATGTCTTCCTCCTTCAAAAACTGTATTTTTTAAAATTTCTATAAATTCTTTTTCACAAACATTATCAATTTTTTCTGAAGGGATTGATATATGATTTGGATTATTATGTTCTAAACATGTTTTAAAATCATCATTATTCAAATAGATTACTGACAAAATTCCTGGGTTTTTATTGGCAGCAATATTTACCCCTTGACCAGATCTACAAAAAGAAAAACCAATATCTACAAATTTTTTGTTTATAAGGTCACATAATGTGTTAACATAGTCAGGGTAATCACAATCAGCATTTGAAAAACAACCCACATCAAAAACTTTGAAATTTAACTTTTTAAGATATTCTGTAAATCTCTCTTTTTCAAAATATCCTGAATGATCTGTAGCAACACCTATAGTTTGAATAGATCCTTTTATATGTGCCTTACACCATTCATATTCTGAAGGCGTCCCAAAGCAATATAAGCCCCAAGCTTTATTGACAGTAACTTTAAACCCTTTTTTAATGTATTCGTTATATATCGGAGCAAGATAGAATTCTCCATCTAATTTATTTATATTATTATTGATATATTTTTTTGATATTTGGAAAAATAATTTTGAGGATTTAAATGAATACAAGCCTGTTATACCCCAATTAGATATAATCACTTTTTCAACAGTCCGTGAAACAAAATTAGCTCTGTCAATATCCACATAACTAAAATTTTTATTATTAATTTTAACTATAGATATATTACCATCAACATTTTCAAAAGAAATTTTAGAAAGATTAATTTTTGGATAAATATTTACATCCAGAGTAAAAATATGGAGTGGAACATCTTTTTTAATTATTTTTTCTGCAAGTAAACAAGTTTCTAAACTACCTCTTGTTTTTTCAAAAACCTCTAAAAATTTAACATTGTTTCCAAATTTTTTTTTAAATATAGGTCTTAAATCATAAGTTGTGAAAAAACTGCTGCGTGCTAGAATTATCACTTGAAAATCTTTTGGCACATCAATAGAATCAAGTGAATATTCAAGCGTAGTAATTCCATTTATAGGTAAAAGCTGTTTCGGCAAAGAATAACCTTTTTCGACAAATCTTTGACCTAGTCCAGCTAGTGGAATAACTAAGTAACCTTTAATCATATTAAACCCTATCTTATTTATTATCAATTATTCTTAAATCGCAATCAATCATTTCTTCTATCATATCTTGAAATGTTATTTTTGGCTTCCAATTCAATTCCTTGTGAGCAAGAGAGGAGTCACCAAGCAAAGTATCAACTTCAGTAGGCCTAAAATATTTTGATGAAACAGATACTATACATTGACCTTTATCATCGTATCCCTTCTCACTTTCTCCTTTTCCTTCCCATTTAATATTTATTTTTAATATTTTACAGCTAAGATTTATTAAATCTCTAACACTATAATTCATTCCAGTAGATATCACATAATCCTTAGGTTTATCTTTTTGAAGCATGAGCCACTGCATTTCTACATAATCTTTAGCATGACCCCAATCTCTCATTGCATCAAGGTTTCCAATATACAAAGTTTTTTGGAGACCTAATTTTACTCTTACCAAACCTTGAGTAACTTTTCGAGTAACGAAGTTTTCCCCTCTTCTAGGTGATTCATGATTAAATAATATTCCATTACATGCAAATATATTATAAGCTTCCCTGTAATTTACACAAATCCAAAATGCGTATAATTTTGCTACTGCATAAGGTGATCTTGGGTAAAACTTAGTTTCTTCATTTTGGGGTATTGTCTGAACTTTACCAAATAATTCAGAAGATGACGCTTGGTATAGTTTTGTTTTGTTTTCTAGACCAAGAATTCTGATGGCTTCTAAAATTCGAAGAGTTCCAAGCGCATTTACGTCTGAAGTATATTCAGGACTTTCAAATGACACTCCAACATGACTTTGAGCACCTAAATTATAAATTTCGTCAGGAGAAGTTTGTTCAATAATTCTCACCAAATTTGATGAATCTGTCAAATCACCATGATGTAAAAATAATCTAACACCTTCAAGATGAGGATCTTTATAAAGATGATCGATTCTGAAAGTATTAAATTGAGATGATCTTCTTTTAATTCCATGAACAATATAATTTTTTTTAAGAAGAAATTCTGTTAAATATGAACCGTCTTGACCAGTAATACCAATTATAAGAGCAACTTTATTCATTTATTTACATTATCTATTTTTTGAATTGTTATTATTTATTTCTGACGATTTAAGTATAAATTCAAGGTTATTTAGATAGTTTTGTCTTTCTAAAACTTCATTTCTTGACACCATGTAAAGTCTTCGAGATATTCTCCAAATAATATTTAAAAAAAAAGATGTCATAGTTTTTTAAGATCTAGTATTTGATTGCAAAATTTCAATGTTGATTTTCTATGTGATATGATTATAAATGTAAAGTTAATTTTGTAAGTGATAATATTTTTTATAATTTTTTTCTCTGTTTCTTCGTCCAATGCGTTAGTAGCTTCATCAAAAATTAATATAGGATTTTCTCTATAAAGCGCTCTTGCAATCCCTATTCTTTGTCTTTGCCCTCCACTCAATCTTATGCCTCTTTCACCTATATTTGTAAAGAGACCCTCACTTAACTTATTAACAAAAATATCTAAATCACATAATTTTAAAACTTCATTGATTTTCTTATAATTTATATCTTTTAATTGGATACCGGGACAAATATTTTCAATTAGTGACAAATCAGATAAATATATTTGTTGTGGGACTAATGAAATATTTTTTTGCCAATTGACAGCATTTTTAAAATTTATTTTTTTTCCATCAACTTTAACTTCACCCTTTTTAGGATATATCAATCCACATATCAAATCTATAGTTGTACTTTTACCTTCACCTGTTTTACCTACAAGACCAAAAATTTCACCTTTCTTAATTTCAAAGTTTAAATTTCGAATTACCTCATTTTTATCATTATATTGAAAACTCACATTTTCAAAATTTATTTGTTTATTAAATTTCATTTTTTTTGTGTTCTTATCAACTATTTTTCTTTCAAGATTTAAAGTTTGAATAATTGCATCTAATGAACTTCTATTTCCTATTATTGTTACCCAAGCTGCATAGGCTTGTTGAATTGACGGTAATATTCTTTGTGCCCCAACCGCAAGAGCGCCTAATACCGGAATATAAAAAATTAACCCTTGTTCAGTTGTTGATAAATAAAAAGCAATTAAACTTATTAAAATTATACCCACGCCCTCTACTAAAATCCTAGGTATTCCTGCAATCAATAAGTTACTAGCAAGTGATTTTCTTAATGTATAATCAGGTTTATAAAATTTATTTATGTAAAAACTTTGATTATTATTCATAATTAACTCTCTTATTTCACCAAGAGTTTCTTGAATTATTTTCACGGTGTTTGTTTGATTTGAATTTATAGCTAAACTATTTTTTAAGAGTTTATTTTTATAAATTTTCATAATGACAATGTATGTTGGAGTTAATACTAAAATAAGGACTAGTGAAATCTTCCAACTAATTACAAAAATCATTAAAATTATCATTAAGGCTAAAACTAGATTTGTAATTAATGTAAAAATTGGCAAAATTATTGCAAATACTACAATTTCTACTTTATCTCTAATTGTACTTATAGTTTCACTTGTATTAGAATTTGTATGAAATAAATAATTCTGGTTAATATAAATTGAAAATACTTTCATACTTAACCAATTTCCAATTTTTACTGTTAAGTTAGAATTTAAATATAATAAGAACACTCTAAGAAAAACAGCTAGTATTACTAAAAACAAAAAAGATATAATTAAAACATGTAAAATCGGTAAACTTAATATTTGAGAAAAAGATTCTAAAAGATATTTAACTATAGGGATGTTATCCAACAATGATTTATCTGTTAACAATGCAAGTAATGGAACTATTGCAGCTAATGTAATCATTTCAAATAAACATGTTATCAATAAAACTAATAGTAACAACAAGAAACTATAGAAAAAATTTGATTTTAATTTTAAAAATAAAATCGTTAAATCATCTATTGTACTTTTAAAAATCACTAAAATATAATTCCAATTTAAAGTTGCCAAACAATGTGTTTTTTAAAATTTGTAGTACACAAAATTGACTTGATATCAATTATGAAAGCTTTGTCTTTTAAAATTTCTTCGAAATCTTTACTTTTTAACTTTTTAAAATAATCATGTGCGACTGCTAAAATTAAACCATCATATTTTTTTAATTCATTCCATTGCAGTAGTTTTACATTGAAACTATTTTGAACTTCTTTGATATTTGCGACTGGATCAAATATAGATATATTAAAACCAAATTCTCTTAAGCTTTGATAAATCTTTATCACTTGTGAATTTCTTATATCATCGCAATTTTCTTTAAAAGTAATCCCTAAAATACATAATCTACTTTCATGAGGTATTTTTTTAAGAGATGTTGATAATGAAATTGTTTTATCCCTTATAAAAGACCACATTCCATCATTAACTTTTCTTCCAGCATGAATTACTTCTGGGAAATAACCTTCCAATTTTGATTTATAACTCAAATAATGTGGATCTACACTAATACAATGCCCTCCAACTAAGCCAGGTTTGAAATTAATAAAATTCCATTTAGTACTGGATGCTGAAAGTACTTCATTAGTTTTAATTCCTAATTTATCACATATTATAGATAGTTCATTAACAAGCGCTATATTTATATCCCTCTGGGTGTTTTCTAAAACTTTACATGTTTCAGCAACTTTTATGCTACTAACTTCAACAAGATCTGCTTGGATTATGTTTTTATAAATTTTTTTTAAGATTTTAAGATTCTTGTAAGTATCAGCCGCTATAATCTTATTAACATTTTCTAATTTATGCTTGTTGTCACCAGGATTAACTCTTTCAGGACTATAACAGACACCAAAATCTTTTTTATGTTTCATTCCAGATACTTTTTCTAAGGTAGGAATACAAATATCTTCAGTTGCACCTGGGTAAACAGTAGATTCATATATAACTAATGATCCTTTTTTAAGAGATTTCCCAATTAAAGAGCTTGCTTCGATTAAATGAGAAAGATCAGGTTTAAATGCTTGATCGATTGGAGTAGGAACTGTTACAATATAATAATCTTGATTTTCTATATCATAAGGTTCAGACGTAAAAGAAATTTTTTTAATTCCTAAAAATTCTTTTTTATTCAGACTTTTATATGTGTTCTTTTTTAAGGTTTTAATTTTATTTAACTCGGCAACCTTTGTTTTCTCAATATCAAAGCCTTTCACTGAATAATGATAACTTAAAGCTGTTGCAAGTGGAAGTCCTACATACCCCAATCCAACAACTGTCAGAGATTTTCTTTTTGATTGTTTCATTTGATTTGTTATGACAAAATTTTGTTAATAAGATTTTTTCTTTTTCTAAGTTTACAGTTGCTAGGTCGCATATTTACCATGAGACCTTGCTCTACACAACCTAGTTTTACAAATACCAGTGTAGATATAATGTTAAGTACTATTTTTTGAATAGTTCCAGCTTTTAAACGTGTCGAGCCTGCAACCAATTCAGCTCCAGTATTAACTACTAATGTGAGTTTTGAGTTTTTTTCCAAGAGAGTCTTGTGATTGTTAGTAATACCAACTGTTAATGCTTTTCTGCTATTTGAAAATTTGATTACCTCATTTGTAAATAATGTATTACCATTAGCAGATACTGCTAAAATAATATCACTTGAAGAAATTTTTTTATCAGCTGACATTTTTTTAGCAGATTTTATATCATCTTCTGAGTTTTCAATAGATTGAGTTAGAGCTTTTAACCCGCCTGCTATTATGAATTCTGTTCGTGATTTTGGCCATCCAAATGTAGGGAAAAGCTCAGAACCATCTTGTACTGCTATTCTACCGGATGTGCCAGCTCCAACATAAATTAATCTTGAATTAGAGTTGCTTTGTAAATGATCAAAAATTTTATTAACAATTAATTCAATTTCATTGATGCAACCATAAAGTTTTTTCACAGCGTGAAGTTTGTCATCTAACATCAGTTTAACACTATCTTTCAACATCAAATGGTCAATAAACTTTTCAGGAATAGATTCTGTATTCATGCTAAACTTTTCTTTACAAAATATATTTAAACTATTTTCCCATTTAGGTAAATTTATATTAAAAACTTTTTTAATTTTATTATTGCTTAACCTAGAGTTGGTTTGTCTTTTAGCCAATCTATTTATTTTATTTGAATTTATTGAAGCAATTCTTTGACTAAAATCATATCCCAAATTTTTTGATATTTCACAAGCAAAATTATACCAACTTCCTTCTCCAGCATTTGTCAAATGATAAATTCCAGTAATTTTTTTCTGATAGTTTTTAGAATTATTTTTCTTGATTGAAACTAAGATTTTTTTTAAAGATAAAATAAAATCATATCCTGATGTAGGTGCGCCGAATTGATCATTGACTACAGAAATAACTTTTTTGTTAGATTCAAGTAATTTTTTTATTGTCAAAAAAAAATTATTTTTTTTGTCACTATATATCCAAGAGGTTCTTAAAATTATATAATTACATTTTGATTTGATAATGTTAAGTTCACCGTCTCTTTTGCTTTTTCCATAAAAGTTAATTGGAAATGTATCAGTTTTTTCTAATAATTTTTGTTTGGAATTATCTCCAAAAACATAATCTGTAGAAATATGAATTAAAAAGGAGGAATGTTTTTTTGCTGCAATAGATAAGTGTTTTGGAAAAATTGAATTAGCTTCTATTGCTTTTTCTTTTGATATTTCACATTGATCAACATTTGTAAAAGCTAAAAAATTTATAATTACTTGAGGTTTGTGAATTTCTATTAATTTATATATTTGATCATAATTTTGAGTTTCAAAATGTTTTCTTTTAAAAAAAAGTAAATCAAATTCTTTTAAATTTAACTCTTGAAAAATTAAACCAAGTTGACCATAACCTCCGAATACAACTATCTTCATTTGAATTTTTCTGCTTCTAAAAATGTCACGCCCTTGCTATCTTTTTGGGATATTTTTGGCTTATTTCTTATTCCCCAATTAATCATAAGAGTTCGGTCACTCCAAAGAATACATCTTTCATCATTGGGTGAATAATTATCTGTTACCTGATATAAAACTTTTGCAAAATTTGAAAGAACTAAAAACCCATGCGCACAACCTGGAGGAACCCAAAGTAATTCTTTATTCCTACTAGATAACTTATAGGTAATATGTTTGCCAAATGTCTTTGAAGATTTTCTCAAATCAATGACAACATCTAAAATGGATCCATTAAAAACACTTACTAACTTACCCTGAGGTTTTGAAACTTGATAATGAAGTCCTCTTAAAACATTTTTTTTTGAAAATGAAACATTTTCTTGAATGAAAGAAAAATTTTTTCCTACTTTTTTATTAAAATAATCTATATTCCATGATTCATAAAAAAAACCTCTTTCATCATGAAAAAGTTTTGGTTTTATTATAAATACATCCACAATTTTAGTTTTAGAAAAAATCATGTATCAATCAGATTATATAAATATTTACCATAGTCATTATTTGAGTATCTCTTGGCTAAAAGTTTTAATTTATTTTTATCAATTAAATTTGATCTATATGCAACTTCCTCTGGACAAGAGATTTTCATTCCTTGTCTTTCTTCAATTGTTTGAACATATTGAGTAGCTTGTGATAATGTGATATGCGTACCTGCGTCAAGCCAAACATCTCCTCTATCTAAAAGAAAAACTTTTAACTTTTTACGCTTCATATACATTATATTTAGATCAGTAATTTCAAGTTCACCTCTGTTGGAAGGAAGTAATTTTTTTGCCAGACTACAAGCTTCTTTATCATAAAAATACATCCCTGTAATAGCAAACTTTGATTTTGGAGTTTGAGGTTTTTCTTCTAAGCTAATTGGGTTAAAATCTTTGTCAAAATTTACAATCCCATATTGATCCGGATTCTTCACTGGGTAAGCTAAAATTGTTGCTGTTTCTTCGTCAATGCTAACTTTTTTCAATCGATTTGGTAAATCGTTCCCATGAAATATATTATCTCCTAATATCAAAACAACATTACTATTTTTAATAAATTTTTCAGCTATAATTAAAGCTTCAGCAATTCCATTAGGTTTTTTTTGAACTTGATATTCAATAGAAATCCCCCATTGATTGCCATTGGATAATAAAGATTTAAATTTGTCTAAATCGTTTGGCGTTGTAATAATAAGAATTTCTGTAATTCCAATGCTCATTAGAGTTGAAAGTGGATAATATATCATTGGCTTATCAAAAACAGGTATTAATTGTTTTGAAACAACCTGAGTTATTGGATATAACCTAGATCCTGTTCCTCCAGAAAGTATAATGCCTTTTCTATTAATCATTTTTCTTACTAAAATTATTTTCAATATACCATTTTATTGTTGTTTCTAAATTATCTTTAAATGATGTTGAAGGGTTCCATCCAAAATGAGATGTAATTTTTTTATTATTAACTGCATACCTTTGGTCATGCCCTGGTCGATCATCTACAAAAGAAATTAAATCAGAGTATTTTTTACCAGATTTCTGAGGTATAGACTTATCAAAATATTCACATATCATTTTGACAAGATCTATATTTTTTAATTCTTGTCCTCCACCAATATTATATACTTCACCCAATTTTCCATTTTCCAATATTAATTTTAAGACATTACAATGATCTCTTACAAAAATCCAATCTCTTACATTTTTTCCATTTCCATAAATTGGTATTTTTTGTAAATTTAGACATTTATCTATTGTCAATGGAATTAACTTTTCAACGTGTTGAAAAGGACCAAAATTATTAGAACAATTACTTGTTAAAACTGGCAAACCAAAAGTTTTAAAATATGACCTCACTAGATGATCTGCACTTGCTTTGGATGCAGAATAAGGACTATTAGGACACATTTTAGATCCTTCAGTGAAAGGTGGGTCATTCTTACCTAAAGATCCATAAACTTCATCAGTAGAAATATTTAAATATCGAAAATTATTCCAGTATTTGGAATTTTTAAAACTTTGTAATGCTTTTAAAATAGTGTAAGTACCTACGATATTTGTGCTTATAAAACTGTCAGGATTTTTAATTGAATTATCGACATGCGTTTCTGCAGCAAAATTTATAATATAAGTTGGTTCAAATTTTTTAATACAAAAAAAAACTTTTTCATAATTACAAATATCTTCATTTATAAATATAATTTTATTTTGATAAACTAAATTATTTATTTCCTTTTTGTTTGAAACTTCCGTTAGCTTATCAAAAACAACTATTTTGACATTTAATGATAAAATCAATTTGACGAAATTGATGCCTATAAAACCTGCACCTCCAAATATTAAATATGTCATATATAACCTAACAATTATGATTTATAATTAAAAGAAGTGAAAATGTATACAACATTATCTATTTTCTATATTATAGCATCCATGAAAATTATTGGCTTAATGTCAGGAACCAGCATGGATGGGATAGATGTATGTTTTGCTGAAACAGATGGGAGAAAAAAATTTTATATTATTGACACACTAGTTGCTGAATATAATAAGAATACAAAATTTTTAATTAAAAAATTAAACAAAAATACTGAAAAATTGATAAAAAACAAAACTTTCATCAAAGAATTGGCTGAAAAAATTACTTATGATCATTTTAAAGCAGCAAACAAAATTATCCAGAGAAATAAGGATAAGCCTATAGTCATAGGGTTTCATGGCCAAACAATTCTTCATTTGCCAAGTAAATTTAAATCTATTCAAATAGGAAATGCAAAATTATTAAGTAAACTTTTAAGAAAAGATGTTGTCTATGATTTTAGAAAAAGAGATTTAAGCCTTCATGGTCAAGGTGCCCCTATCTCTCCAATTTATCATAAATTTTTGATTGAAGAAAAAAAACTAAATTTTCCATCTTGCTTCATTAATATTGGTGGTATCACAAACATAAGTTTCTGTGATAAAAAAAAATTAATTGGTTTTGATACTGGTCCAGGTAATTGTCTTATTGATAAATTTGTTCAAGAAAAACGTGGGATTGATTTTGATGAGAATGGTAAATTTGCTTATAGTGGTAATATTAATTTCAGTAAACTTAAAATCTTATTAGATGATGATTATTTCAAGCAAGATTACCCAAAATCATTAGATAAAAATTACTTCAACAAATATTTAAATTTGTTCAAAGATGCTAAAATTGAAGATACAATAGCTACTCTTTCATTATTTACCGTAAAAACAATTGCTTTAGAAATATCCAAATTTAAAAAAAAACCTCAAACATGTGTAATTTCAGGTGGAGGTGCCAAAAATAATTTTATAATGGAGAACTTAATCAACTATAGTGATTCTAAAATTTTTTCTGCTACAAATCTTGGAATTAACCCCGACACAATTGAAGCTGAAATGATTTGTTATCTTACAGCAAGAAGAATAAAGCAATTGCCAATTACATTTCCAACTACAACTGGCGTTGTTAAACCTTCAATAGGTGGAGAAGTAATTAATTATAAAGAAATTTAAATTAATCCACCTTTTTTTTTAAGAGATGTAGGCCTTATCTTTGGTGAATTAGGCAATAAATTTCTAATATCTGAAAACGGGAAAGAAGGAAAAAATTTATAAGCTTCTACATATGTTTGCGCAGGTCCATTGCACTGAACTGAACGAAAACGATTCCAGATTTCAACAAGTTCAATATATTTGTCTGGTTTTTGTGATTTATGACTGCTTATAGCAATTTTTTTTTGGTGGAAAAATTCACTAATGTCCACATAATAATTGGGATTAAAATTTATTCCTACAAAGTTATCACAAAATAAAACTGGGTAATAAATTCCTGCTATAGATTTTACAATACTGGATAAAGCTCTATGATCTGGGTGATAATCATTCTCTGAATGAGTCAATATTAAATCTGGATCAATTTTTTTTATTTCTTTATAGATTTTTCTTTGATGAGATATTTGATTTCCAAGTTGACCATCTTTAATGTCTAGTAATGTTGGAATACATAATTCTTTTAATGCATGTTTAGTTTCATTTGCTCTTACTTTAGCAAGTTTGGGGTCTGGTTTAGCAGAACCGAGTGAACCATCAGTTGCAACTATTGAATTGATTTTATCACCCCTTTTTTTAAATAAACACAACAAACCAAACATGTAAATTTCAATGTCATCAGGATGAGCACCTATAGCTAGAATTTTAATAATTTCCTCCTAAAATCATAAATTATGATATTCTTTAAACCATTTTACAAAAATTGGAATTCCATCCTCAATTTTTGTTGTTGGATTAAAATTTAAAAATTTTTGTATTTTACTTATATTTGCTGCTGTTTTAATAGCTTCACCTTGCTGGAAGTCCAAATAATTTTTTTTTGCTTTAATGCCAAGAGCTTTTTCAATTAAACTTATGAAATAAGTTAACTTCACTGGATTATTGTTTCCTATATTGAAAATATTATATGGGACTGAACTTTCAGAAAATTTTGTATTAATTGTTTCTATCAAGCTAAAAATACCATTAGTTATATCATCTACATATGTAAAGTCTCTGTACATTTCTCCTTTTCCAAAAACATTTATATATTTACCATTAAGAATGTTGTTAGTGAACTTATAGTAAGACATATCAGGACGTCCAAACGGTCCATAAACAGTAAAAAAACGAAGTCCAACAATTATGATTTTGTATAAATTTGAATATGAATATGCCATTAATTCATTTGACTTTTTACTTGCTGCATAGAAATTTAATGGGTTATCAACAAAATCATTTTCTGAAAAATAGTCTTTTTTATTATTACCATATACTGAAGACGAAGATGCAAAAATTAGTTTATTAATTTTAAAAATTCTACAAGCTTCTAAAATATTAAAAAAACCTTGTAAATTGCTTTCAAAATACGCCTGAGGATTTTCTAAAGAATATCTTACACCTGCTTGAGCTGCCAAATGAATAATAATGTCAGGCTTTTCATAATCTATAATCTCAAAAATTTTACTTTGATTAGATATGTTACAGTTATAATGATTATGTAAATGAGGTTTTAGTATTTTAAATCTATCTTTTTTCAGCACTGGGTCATAGTAATTATTAAAATTATCAACTCCTGTTACTTTATATTTTTGATCATAAAAAATACGGTTACATAAATGATATCCTATGAAACCAGAAAAACCAGTGATTATTATTTTCATAACTTAATATAAAACTTGTGTATTTTAAATAAAACAATAAATTTAAAATATTATAATAAAACAAATTAATGTTAAAAAATATTGGTTATATTGAAGGTTTTTACGGAAAGCTCCTCACTTGGAGTCAAAGGAAAACCATTATAAAAAATTTGTCTGAACTAAACTTTAATTCCTATTTTTATGCACCTAAAGAAGATATTAGGCATAGATTTGATTGGAGAAAAAAATACCCTAAAATATGGCTGAGGTCTTTTCAAAAATTTTGTAATTACGCAAATTCTAAAAATATAAATATTATAATTGGCATAAGTCCTGGCTTAGATTTTGACTTTACTTACAGAAATGATGATTTTACAATTTTAAAAAATAAACTTCAGATGTTAGAGCATTGTGGAGCAAAATCGTTAGTTATATTATATGATGATATAGAAGAGAAATCTTTTCAAAATAAATCTGAAGGGAAGCTTCATGCTGAACTCTGTAATAAACTAAGTGCTTATTTTAAAAAACCACTTATTGTTGTGCCCAGAGTTTATTCAGATGAGATTGAAGATAATAGTCAAAATTATTTGGATGATTTTTTAGATATAATTAATGATAATTTTTTTATTTTCTATACTGGCAAAACAATTATTTCTTCCAATGTCTATAGCAAAAACAGAAAAATTAATGATAAATTAAAAGATGACAAGTTAATTTATTGGTGTAATTATTTTTCTAATGATTATTGTCCAAAAAGGATTTTTTTAGGCCCACCACCAGATTTTAAAATTAGTAAAAATTTCATGTTTAATCTTACTGGCTTAATAAATATTGATGTCATAATCTTAAAAATTATTCATGGCACTATGGAATCAAAAAATATATATGAAGACTGGAAAAAAATAATACTTGACCAAAAAATACCTGAAGAATTTTTCAAAGTTTATAAATTTTTCGAAAAACCATATTTTGAAGAGTCAGAAGAAACAATGAATTATAAATTTGATAATAAAATAATTGATGCATTAGATATTTTATTATGGAAATGGAAATCACCGCTTTCAATTGAATTGTACCCATATTTATTTAATTTAAAACAAGATATACAAATATTAATAAAACAATTAGATAACAAAAGAATTATAAAAACACAAACACATCCATTACAGAAAATTTTATTAAAAGAGGAGTGACTTATGATTAATATTGGATTTATAGGTTTAGGTAACATGGGTAAAGGTATGTCAATAAATTTATCTAAAAATAATTATATAATCAATGGCTTCGATTTAAACTCAGAGGTCTTTAATGAATTAAAAAAATATAATATTAATCAAATGAAAAATATTAAAGAACTTACAGAGAATAGTGATTATATCATAACAATGCTTCCAGATGGGAAAGCAGTTCTAAAAGTATGGGAAGAAATCTTAATGCATGCAAAAAGTTCACAAATTTTAGTTGATTGTTCAACAATCGATGTCAAAACATCGCTATTAGTTCAAAAGAACGCGCAAAAACTAAACATTGAAACATTGGATGCACCTGTATCCGGTGGTGTAGTAGGGGCTGATGAAGGAACACTAACATTTATGATAGGAGGTGATGAAAAAACTTTAAATAATGTAAAAGACCTTTTTGACATAATGGGGAAAAAATCAATACATTGCGGTGCTTATGGCGCAGGTCAAAGTGCGAAAATATGTAATAATATGCTTTTAGCAAGTACAATGATAGCTGTAGGAGAAAGTTTTGAACTTGGAAAAAATCTTGGCTTAGATCTAAATAAATTATTTGAAGTATTATCGACATCAAGTGGGTCTTGTTGGGCAATTAATACTTACTGTCCAATTAAAGGCATAGGGCCTAAAAGTCCCTCGGATAATAATTACAATGGAGGCTTTTCTACTGCACTAATGCATAAAGATCTAAGTCTGGCAATTGATGCTATAAATCAAACTAATTCAAAAAACAATTATGGATTAAGTACATTTAATAAATTTGACGAGTTAGTCAAAGCTGGGAAAGGGCACTTAGATTTCTCAAATGTTATTAACGAATAATTCAGATTAAAAGTGGCGCTATAACCAAGCTTACTATTGCCATAACATTAATTAATATATTCATAGATGGTCCTGAGGTATCTTTTAGCGGATCTCCAACAGTGTCTCCTACAACAGCTGCTTTATGAACTTCAGAACCTTTTCCTCCAAAGTTACCTTTCTCTACATATTTTTTTGCGTTATCCCAGGCTCCACCTGCATTGGACATCATTAAAGCCATCATAACACAACATATTAATGCACCGCCTAGCATTCCGCCTAAAGCCTTAGGGCCTAACAAAAAACCTATGACAACTGGAGCTAGGACCGCAAGTGAGCCAGGCAAAATCATTTTCTTTAAGGCAGCTTGAGTTGCGATATCTACACATTTAGCGGTATCAGGTTTTGCTTTTCCCTCAAGCAATCCAGGAATTTCTTTAAATTGTCTTCTTATCTCTTTAATCATATCAAAAGCAGCATCTCCCACTGCAGTCATTGTCATTGAACTAACCAAAAATGGAAATATACCACCTAAAAACATTCCACTTAAAACTAAGGGATCATTAATTGCTAATACAAATGAAGGATCACTCATTGAAATTTTTTCTATATATGCACTGATTAAAGCTAAAGCAGCAAGAGCAGCAGCACTAATAGCAAAGCCTTTTCCAATTGCGGCAGTTGTGTTACCAACTTCATCAAGAGAGTCAGTAATTTCTCTAGTTTTTTTACCCATTTCAGCCATTTCAGCAATACCTCCCGCATTATCAGCAACTGGACCATATGCATCGATAGCCATTGTAATTCCAACTGTGCTAAGCATTCCAATAGCTGCAATTCCTACACCATAAAGACCTGCAAAATAATTTGAAGTAAATATAATACATACTATTGTAAAAACGGGTATTGCTACGGATTGCATCCCTGTGGCTAATCCTGTTATCATAATTGTTGCAGATCCAGTTTCGCCACCTTTAGCTATCTTTTTAACTGGACTTCCTCCTGTATAATATTCGGTAACTAAACCAACGATTATACCTCCTACAGATCCAATTAAAACCGCTGCCCAAACCCCACTAGAAACACCTAAAAATTTAACCAAAAAATATGAAGCTATAATAAAAACTACAGCAGAACCTATTGTACCAAATCTTAATGCGATTTCGGGACTCTTTGAGGAGTATATTTTCACCATAAGTATTCCAATAAGAGAACAAATTAATCCTAATGAAGCCAAAGCTAAAGGCATTAATTGCAGCATAGACTGATCACCACCTAATTTATTAATAGTTGCAGATGTCATGGAAGCAGCTAATGCTATAGACGCTATCATTGAACCACAATAAGATTCGAAAATATCAGAGCCCATACCTGCTACGTCACCAACATTATCTCCGACATTATCTGCTATTACCCCAGGATTTCTAGGATCATCTTCTGGTATTCCAGCTTCAACCTTACCTACTAAATCAGCACCTACGTCAGCGCTCTTTGTAAAAATTCCTCCACCTACACGAGAAAATAATGCTACTGATGAAGCTCCCATTGCAAATCCTTCGATGGAATGAACAGTTTTGACATCTCCTCCAAAATAATAGAACAAAATACCTACACCAAATAATCCCATTGATGCGACAGTCAATCCCATAATTGATCCACCAAAAAAAGCAACATTTAAAGCTTCAGACGAACCTTTGTCATTAGCAGCAACTGCTGTCCTAACATTTGCTTTTGTAGCACTATACATCCCAATAAACCCAGCTATACCAGAACATGCCGCTCCAACAAAAAATGACAAAGCTGTTTCCCAACCTAATGAAAAGTAAAGTGCTATGATGCAAATTACACAAAATGCCACTAACCTCTTGTATTCACTAGCCATAAATACCATGGCACCCAAATGTATCTCATCGCCTATTTCTTTAACTTTACCCGATCCTTCTGGAGATGATTTAACTTTTAAATACACAAAATATGCGCTTAACAGCCCTAATAAACCTAAAATAATTGGTAAAATATTATAAATCATCTATATCTCCAGTCTTAGTATAATCATCTTATATATATGTAATTTTGTTTTTGTAAATTATTAATTAATAATTTTAAAATATTTTTTTTAAGTGCCACACAACCAAATGTTGACCTTAAATCATTGAATGAACAATGTATAAAAATTGCACTACCTTTATTTTTAATACAAGGTCTTTGATTTTGATTTAATTCCAAAATAATATCATATACTTCATCATCTCTAAATAATTTTTCATATGAATAATTTAAATTTGACAAATCGTTAACTTTTAAAAGTTTGTTATAATGAAAACTTTTAATATCATCACACCAAATAAAATTTTTTTTAATAAATACTATTTTATTCTTAATATATTTATTAAATTTGAGCTTCAATTTTTTGTCTCTTCTAATGAAAATTGTTAATATTTTCCATTTTCCCATTGGAGTAGATTTATCGCCTTCTATTTTTTTGTATTGAGGCAAAATTCCATTTTTACCAACTTGACATTCATATACTCTTTTATTGAAGATTAATTTAGATTTATAAATTGTATTAACTAAAATTCTCATTAGTTTTTGGAATTTAAATTTACTTTAGATATTTATTATAGAATATATTATAAAATAACTTACTGAATTAATAAAATGAAAATCTTAAAAGAAAATAATTATAACAGTCTAAAAGTTTTTTTAGAAAGAAGAATGTTTAAAATTTTTCTCCTTGGATGTATTAGTGGATTTCCATGGGTAATAATTGGTTCAAGCTTAAGTTTGTGGCTTAAAGAAGCCGGATTAAGTAGAAGTGCGGTAGGCTGGGCAGGTTTAATTTTTGCTGTATACGCAATCAATTATCTATGGGCTCCATTAATTGATAAATTAAAAATACCATATTTATCAAACAAAATTGGCCATAGAAAATCATGGATTTTTTTAATGCAATTGTTAATTGGTATTGCTTTATTGATTTGGTCTTTTTTAAATCCAAATGAGAATTTATTTTTAATAATCTTTATTGGTTTATTGATTGCTATTTTTTCATCAACACAAGATATCACTATTGATGCTCTAAGGATTGAGCAAATAAAAATCCATGAAAAAAACATTATGGCTGCTGGCGCTTCAATGGCTGTAATTGGATGGTGGACTGGTTTTAAACTTGGAGGTTTATTATCTTTATCAATATCAGACTTTTTTGATAAACAAGGGTATGACAATTACTGGCAAATTACTTTTTTTTTCTTATTCTTCATTATAAATATATTCAATTATTTTTTATTAACAATCAATGAAAGAGCTTTTAGTAATAAAACGATTGAATTAAAGTTTACATCAAAAAAATACGTATTTCTAAATAATTATTATAAAATTAAAAAAATTTTTTCATGGGTTTATTCAACATTAGTTGCCCCAATATATTCTTTTTTTAAACAAAATGGTCTTTCTATAAGTTTAGGGATATTATCATTTATTTTTCTTTTTAAAATTGGTGAAGCTTTTCTTGGAAGAATGTCAATAATTTTTTATAAAGAAATTGGATTTTCAAAGGCTGACATTGGTATTTTTTCAAAAGGGTTAGGTTGGATAACCACAATACTATTTACGTTCTTAGGGGGTGTTTTTACAATTAAACTGGGCTTATTTAGAGCAGTTTTAATAGCTGGACTTTTTATGGCAGTAACAAATATTTTATTTTCAATTTTATATTGGATAGGAAAAAATTATTTTATCTTTTCTATAGCTGTAATATTGGATGACATAGCTGCTGCTTTTGCAACAGTGGCTTTCGTGGCTTTCATCTCTATTTTAGTAAATAGAAAATATACAGCTACTCAATATGCTTTATTAGCTTCCATTGGTACAATTGGAAGAACAACACTTGCTTCTTCGTCAGGGAATATTGTAGATTACTTAGAAGGTGACTGGGGGGTGTTCTTTATAATAACTGCTTTAATGGTAATTCCGTCATTATTAATCTTAATATATTTGAAAAATAAAGTAAAAATATTTAGTTAATCTTAATTGCAAATGAATAATTATCAAAAAATTGAATTTGATTTCAAAAAAGGTTTTTTTAATGGCGTAAAAAAAATTAAAGCATTGCCAAAATTTCATAAGTTCATGACTTACTTATGGATTTTAGGACCATTTATTTATTTAATAGAAAGAGATCCAGCGGACTTATGGCTTACTTCGATTTCAATAGCATTTTTGTTCAGATGTTACATAAAAAAAGATTGGCGTTGGTCTGGTCAATTATGGTTTATATTTGCCTTTCTACTTTGGATAATAAGTTTACTAGCGGCACTCTCAGGACCTTACGATTCATACTCTTTTTTTCAAGGTTTTGTTTGGATAAGATTTCCTATATATGTAGCAGCTGCACAGGTATGGTTAGGTCAAGATAGAGATATACGGATCACAATGTTTATTTCAATTTTTATTGGCATGATTCTTATGTGCTTTATTTTAATACTAGAAATTTTAGTTGAAGGTCCAAAAGAAAGATTAACATGGCCCTACGGTGATTTAGTTCCAGGAAGCTATTTAGCAAAAGTATCTCTTCCTATATTTTGTGTATTAATTTATACTATGATTAATAATTTCAATAAAAATTCAATTTTGAGTTTATTTTCAGTTTTATTAAGTCTCTTTTTGATTTTTATGTCAGGAGAGAGAGGAAATTTTTTAATTAGATTTTTTAGTGGTATATTATGTATTTTTTCTACAAATGTTAAAAAATTTAGAATAATTAAATCCTTTTTCGTTTTACTTATATTTTTAACTACTTCATATTTTTTAGTTTTAAGTTTTAATAAAAAAATAGTTGATAGATATACAAATCATTTTTTTAAATCTATTCCTATAATAAATATAACTGATGATAACCCTTATTGGGGTGCTTGGAGGTCAGGTATTCAACAAGGTTTGCAAAAACCAATTTTAGGATTAGGGCCTTCTAGTTCTAGAAAACATTGTAGTAAAATGTTAGAACAAGATACTAGTTGGCTTCCAGGTAAAAATTATTGTGGAAATCATCCACATAATTTTTACATACAATTATTTGCAGAAACAGGTATTATTGGATTAATATTTGGTACTTTGATGTTTTATTTTATTTTTTATACCTGTTTTTGTGGAAGAAAGAATATCCCTCAATGTCCAATGATTTCAATTTCATATATCATCCCCTTAGCATTTTTCTTTCCACTTCAACAAACTGGGAGTTTTTTTGGCCAATGGGGAAATCTATTTATTTGGTTTCCAATTGGATTTTGCATAGCACAGATACAAGATTATAAGTCAATTTTTAAAAAATAATTCTTTTCTATGTTTATCTAAAATAAAAGAGATTCTTTTTGAATTAAGTATAAAATTATGCCAAGATTTTTTTTGGTAAGACTTTAATAAATTTTCATTCTTCATTAATTCTTTTAATTTGTTAGATATTTTTTCTGCATTAATCTTGTTTATTAAAATTCCATGTTTTTTAATTATTTCAGGAAGTCCACCAACATTTGAAGCAATTATCGCTGTTCCATGAGACATTGCTTCGGCAGCTACTAAGCCAAAGGGTTCTTGCCATGTTGATGGTATTACAATTATAGATGATTTACTTACTATTTGATTTAAATTTGTTGAATCAATAAAACCAATCATCTTTGCTCGTTTTCCTAATCTTTCAAAATCATTTTTAATTGTTTTTGAATAATTGTCGAAAGTATTAATACCTAATCTTGGTGATCCAATGATTCTAAATTCCCATTTTTCAAATAAATTGTAAATTTCTTTAATAGCATTTGCAAATAAGTGAACTCCCTTTTCTTCAACAATTCTTCCAACAAAAATTACAAGTTTCTTTTTCTTGGGGAACTCTCTATGCGTTCTTTTTACTCCATTATGTAAAACAACTACTTTTGCGTGATTTTTTGAAATTCCTATTAAAAACCTATTTTTTATGTATTCACTTACACAATAAATTTTATCTAAATTTAAAAGAAGATTTTTTCTTTCAGTAATTGATTTAGAGCCTTTCATTTGTAATGGATCATTATGGAAAAAATGAGTGAGTATTTGAGATTTTTTTAACTTTGATTTGATTTTGTTGATTAAATATGGCCTGTTATGAATTTCTATGATTGTATTTTCATCATTTTCATTATTAATTTTTTTGCACATTTCTAGAGCTATATGAAGATTTTTTTTCTTAAAAAAATTCAAGGGTTTTTTTATACCATTAAAATTTTTTTTAAACATTGGCTTCTCAACAAACTGCCCAAAGATACTTACGCTACTTTGGTATTTACTGTATTCTAAATTATTGGATACAGTTATACTTACAGATGAAGCTTCATTCTTTGTAAATTTTTCTTTATATGGTAGTAATATATTTATTTTCATTATTATAAATTATTTAAAGAATAAAAAATTAAAGGTATATTTTAAAATTGCAAACTATAATATGCATGAAATGGGGTACACGTTATAATTATAACTACGTTAATAACCTTTATGAAGCTATCCAAAAACATACTTTAAAACCTACTAAACTTATCTGTTTCACTGATGATGATAGTAATATTTCAAATAGTGTCTTATGTCGAGCTTTACCAAAAATTAATATTCCTAGAGAAATATCTAAAACACCTTGGAGAAAACTGAGCATTTGGCAATACCCTTTATTTGATCTTGATGGTGATATTTTATTTTTAGATTTAGATTTAGTAATAACCAATAACTTAGATAAGTTTTTTTCTTTCAAGCCAGGAACTTTCTGTGTAATTGAAAACTGGACGCAAATAGGAAAAAATATTGGAAACACAAGCTGTTTTAGATTTCCTGTAAAAAAACACAAATATATTTTTGAAGAGTTTGAGAAAAATTCACACTTACTTTGGGAAAAATATCATATCGAACAAGTTTATATAAGTAAAACAATTAAAGAACAAAATTTTTGGCCTCGAAATTGGTGTAAAAGTTTTAAACATAACTTGCTACCAAAGTGGCCAATTAGAATATTTAAACCTGCGAGTTTGCCAAGTGATACGAGTGTAGTTGCGTTTACTGGAAAACCTGACCCAGAAGATGTATTGAATGAAAAGTGGCCCGTACCTAAGAATAAATTTTATAAAAAAATATATAAACAAGTAAAGTGCCCAGATTGGTTGATAGATAATTGGAAAATTAATTGAGCAAGTTTATAGGGCTCCCATTTAAATAAGCTGCTATTGCATCAACATATCCTTGATGAAATTTTTCATAGGTCTCTGAGGAAACATAACCAAGGTGAGGGGTTAAAACAACATTATAATTGTTCGATAATTCTCGAAACTCATGCTTTTCTGGCAAAGGTTCAACATCGTAAACATCTAGACCTACTCCTGAAATAGAATGATATTTAATAGAATAAATTAAATCCTTTTCGTTAATGATAGGGCCTCTACTTGTATTGATAATTATTGATGTTTTCTTCATCATGTTAATTTTCGAAAAATCTATATACCCTTTAGTTCTTTCTGATAATTTAGTATGAATTGATAATACATCAGAAAATTTAAACATTTCATCTGAAGATACTAAAGTTACGTTTTCTAAATCACAAATCTCTTTAGTCAGATTATGACTCCAAGCAATTACATTCATTCCAAAAGCTTTCCCAAATCTAGCAACTTGCTTACCTTGTTTTCCTAAACCAAAAATTCCTAATGTTTTTCCATAAAGTGTTCTTCCTATAGATGTTTGCCAATCACCATTTTTCATATTTATAAACTCTTGAGAAATATTTCTCCAAACTACTTGTGTTAATAACCAAGAAAGTTCAGCTGTAGATTCTATTCGATTATCAGTTCCACAAAAAACAATTTTTCTTTTATTTAGAGAATTTATATCGACAGAAGGATTCCACATCCCAGTTGTTATAACTAATTTTAGCTTGGGTAATTGATTAATTATACTTGAACTCAATAATGTCCTTTCTCTCATTAAACATAAAACATCAAAATCTGATAAATGCTTCACTAATTCAGTTGTATCATCAAAGTATTTATTAAAAATTTTTAAGTTAATTTTACCGTCTAATTCAGACCAATTGCCAAATTTTTTTGTTACATTCTGATAATCATCTAAAACTGCAACTTTTAGCATTTTACAAACCTAGGGCTGCAGCACTTCCAGCTTTTCTTCCAAACACTGCACCAGAAGTTAAGCCAGAACCACCAGGATAACCATTTAAGAATACGCCACCAACTAATTCACCACAGGCATAGAGTCCTTGAACATTTTGGTTATTTTGGTCTAAAACATTTCCATTCTTAGAAATTTTTAATCCACCATATGTGAATGTTATACCTCCAGTTACAGGATATGCTCGATAAGGTGGCTTATCTAAGGCAAGCGCCCAATTTGATTTTGGTATATCGAGGTCTATTGTTTTTCTTCCATCAAGAATAGTGGGATCAAAATTTCTGTTGGATTTACAAGACTTGTTAAACTCTTTCACTGTAGACAAACATTTTTTAAAATTAACACCATCCATTTTCTTTATTAATTCTTCTAGAGTGTTTGCTTCTACATAATGTGCATCTTCAAAAAAATACTCGTCATAAAGTAAATGTTTAACTTTTTCATCAAAAATCTGCCATGCAAAATGTCCAGGTTGTTCTAAAACCCGAGCTCCATATTGAGCATAAGTATAATTTCTAAAATTTTTTCCTTCATCTAAAAACCTTTTTCCATCTGCATTAATCATAATCCCAAGAAAATAACATATTTTCCTATATTTTTTTCTTTCGCCTGGTTCTAAATCTAAATTACCAAAATCTTTCATATGTAGATCCATTGGTGTTGCATGGCAAGAACCAAATTGTCCATTAAGAGCAGCTCCTAAATCCATAGCCATTTTCAATCCATCACCTGTATTGTTTGGTGTGCCTCTTACTTTAGCAACACCCCAATGATCTCCTAAATACTTTGATCTCATTTCTTTATCAGCCTCAAATCCACCTGATGCTAAAATAACTGCATCAGCAATAAAATTATGTTCTTTAGTTTTTACACCTATTATTTTTCCTTCTTCTTTGATAAGTTCAGTGACAGGAGTTTCATATTCTATTTCACCACCAAGTTTTTTAAAGGCTTCTAATTCTTGATCAAATAATCCTACACCTTCATTTTTTGAAGCTAAAGTTAATCCGCCCCAAAAAATAAACTTTCCATCTTTTTCAAAACTTTGCCTTTGATATATTGGTTCAAATTTTACATCATGAGATGATAACCATTTCATAGTTTCATAGGATTCATTAATCAGAGTCTTTTGTTCAATGGTGAGAGGTTTTCCATCATTAAAATTTAGCAGATCTTCAGAGAACTTCTCTTTTGTATATTGACCGAAATTAGTTTTCTCTAATTTTGGGTCATTTGGATCTTTTAACAATGGTTTTAATTCTTCGCCGTTATTGTATACAAACCTCATAGCACCTGCAGTATACTTTGTATTTCCACCAGCCAAGTACTCATTTGCTTTTTCTAAAATTTTTACAGTTGCTCCTTTTTCTAGTGCAGAAATTCCTGCACACAAAGCAGCATTGCCTGACCCTACAATAATAAGTTTTTTGGACATAATTTTTATTTTGAATTACTTTGAATAAATAATAATAAAATTAAATTTATATTCAAATAATTTATGACAAATAATCTCCTTGGTTCTTTAATTGGTTTAGTTGGAATAGTATTAGCTCTTATCACACACATGATGGTTAAAGATTTGACTTATGATGTAGATTTTTTAATGATTTTGTTTGGTCGTTTTGTTTTTTCTTTACCTCTCTTATTTATCTTTGCAATTATTGCAAGAAAAAATCACTTTTTACAAATTAACAACTGGTTTTACGTTTTATTAAGATCTGTTTTTGGATTAACCACTATGCTTTTAGTGTTCTTATCTCTTCAGCTAATACCAATAGGCTTAGTAACGGCACTTGCTCAAAGTTCTGCAATTTTTGTAACAATTTTAGCTCCTATCATTTTAGGAGAAAAAATTGGTATTAAAAGATGGATAGCTGTTTTAGTTGGTTTATTGGGAGTTTACTTGATGACTAATCCCATTGGAATTATTAATGGAACAAATGACTTATCTCCCATAGGTTTAACTATGGCAACTATAAGTGCATTAACTCACGCGGGTCTTGCTTTAATTTTAAGAAAATTAGGTAAAACTGAACATCCTACTACTACCGCATTAATTCATAACTGTATTACTTCTTTTTTTGTTGTTTCTGGAATAATCATATTTGGTTCAAGTATAATTGGTCAAAAAGGTGTTTTTGGGACAGAAATATTATTTGAACCAAATTATCTATTGTATACTTTATTGTTATTAGGGTTCATTGGGTCATTTGTGCAATATTTTATGACAACAAGTTACAAATATGCTGATGCGACAATTCTCGTAACACTTAGATATATTGCTATTCCTTTAGCAGGTATTTTTGGTTATATCATTTGGAAAGAAGTTCCTAGTCAGAGTCAAATAATTGGAGGTATCTTTATTTTGGCATCTTGCTTATTCATTACATTAAGAGAAATGAAAATAAATAAAAATAATTAATTATTTTCCACCATTTTCTTTAGACCAATCTTTAGGATTGTTTAAAAAGTTTTCTACGGCTTGTAATGTTTTTTGATCAAATTTATTTAATTCTTTTGCACAGTTTAAAACATCCCACCAAGTTGCAAGATAATGTAAATGTAATGAATTCTTTTGAAGTGAAGATATAGTATCTTTAAAAATATCATAATAAAATATAACAAATGTATGATTTACAATTGCACCTGCTTTTCTGATTGCATTCGCAAAATTAAGCTTACTTCCCCCATCAGTTGTAAGATCTTCTACTAGAAGAATTCTTTGTCCTTCTTTTATATCTCCCTCAATTAATGCATCTCTTCCAAAACCTTTTGGTTTTTTTCTGACATATTGCATTGGTAAACTAAGTCTCTCCGCTATAAATGCAGCAAAAGGTATTCCAGCAGTTTCACCTCCTGCAACAGCATCAAATTGTTCAAAGCCGACATTCTTTGCAAGCACAGAAGCGCCAAAATCCATTAAAGTACTCCTTACTCTTGGGTATGAAATTATCTTTCTGCAGTCAATGTAGACGGGACTAGCAGTTCCAGAAGTAAATATAAATGGCTTGTCACTTCTAAAGTGAACTGCATCAATTTCAAAGAGCATTTTAGCGGTCAATTCCGATATTGTTTTTTTATCAGTGAAATTTAATGTTTGCATACATTACCTTTATATTTTTTAGACACCTAATGCAATACCATCTTTTCTCCAATCGCTAGCACCTAAAGATATGCCTTTATCAATATCATTGACAATTATTTGACCACCTCCAATTGGAAGTGCAGGATAATTAATTTTATGACCTTTATTTTTAAGTTCTGCAATCAAATCTAAGTTAAAGTTTTCTTCGATATCAAGTATTCCATTATTTGGAAAAACTCGTGGCAAATCTAGAGCGCATTGTGGGCTCAAATGAAAATCTAAAATTTGAGACAAAATAAACGCATGTCCTGCTGCTTGATAATGTCCTCCCATGATACCAAATGAACCTACAACGTCATCATTTCTTCCAATCATTCCAGGGATAATTGTATGCAAGGGCCTTTTTCTTCCAGATATTTGATTTGGATGATTATCCTTTAACGAAAAACTCTTTCCTCTACAATGTAATAAGATCCCAGTTTGTGGAACTGTAATTCCACTTCCAAATTGATCAAACAAAGAATTTATAAATGAAATTATCATCCCATTTTTATCTTTTACTGTTAAATAAATTGTATCTTTATGCTCTGGAAAGTCAGAAATTTCTATATCACTAGCATTATCTAGATTAATTTTTTTAGCATAATTTTTAATAATATTTTCTTGTATTAAATTCATTAAATCTAATTTTTGGTACTTTGGATCACCAAGAAACTTATCTCTTAAGGAATATGCTATTTTTACTGATTCAACATAAATATGATAATAATCTGATTTTGATAAGTTTTGCATATCAAATTGTTTTAGTAATTCTAAAATAAAAAAAACTACAATTCCTTGACCATTTGGTGGGGCCTCATAAATTGTAAAACCATTATAATCAAATTTAATAGGATCTTCCCAAATTGGCTCATATTTTAAAAAATCTTCAGATGTATGAAGGCCTCCTAAATCATTTAATGTGCTTACAATATTATCTGCAATTGATCCTTGATAAAACCCATTTTTACCTTCCTCAGCAATGAATTTAATTGTGTTTAGCAAATCATTATTTTTGAAATTGTCTAAGTG
Organism: uncultured SAR116 cluster alpha proteobacterium; assembly: GCA_902622745.1. GTDB lineage: Bacteria > Pseudomonadota > Alphaproteobacteria > Puniceispirillales > Marisalimonadaceae > TMED54. The sequence continues at coordinate 41,137 of CACNQW010000004.1, read as the reverse complement.
TTGGTAAGATAAATGATCTTTAGTAAAGATTTTTTGTGTCTCATTATTTTTTAAAAGTTTTTTTTCATTTCTTTTCCAGTCTTGAGATACTCTTTCGTTAACTAAAACACCGTCTTTAACAACATCAATTGCAATATTAAATATATCCTTCCATTTTAAAAACCCATATTTGTCATGTAGTTCTTTCCATCCAGCAATAGCACCTGGAATTGTTACTGCGTGCGACGAAAATGGTTCAATAGTTGTTATGTTTTTGTCTAAAAAATACTTTAGATTATAATTTCTACCAGCATAACCTGATGAGTTTAAAACTTTTATATCTTTCGTATTTCCAGATTTTGATATTAATGCAAAACAATCTCCACCTATGCCTGTCATGTGTGGTTCTGCAAAACATAAAATAATTGACATAGCAATTGCAACATCCACAGCATTTGCTCCGTCTTTTAACAAATCTAATCCTAATTGACTTGATAACGGATGTGAGCTAGCAACAATTCCTTCTTTTGAAATCGCATGTGATTTACTAGGAGAGGTGAAATTTCGAAATTTAAATTTTGAAAATGCTTCCATTTTTAAATTGTAACAGTTACTTGATTATTATATCAAATCAAATTAATTTCTAATAGTTAATGGATACAAAAGTTTTAATTATTGGAGCAGGGCACGCAGGAATAGAAACTGCAGCAAGCTTAAGAAATTTAGGTTTTTCTGGTAAAATTGAAATATTTGATCAAGAGAATACATTACCGTATCAAAAACCGCCCCTCTCCAAATCATACATCAAATCATTTGATACAAAAGAAGCTCTTCTTAGAAGTAAGGAATGGTATGTTAATAATAAAATTAATTTAAAACTAAACACAAATATCAAATTCATAAATCATAAAAATAAATCATTAAGTGATGAAAAAGATAATTTATATTATTATAACAAATTAGTAATTGCTACTGGATCTAAAAATAATCTTTTAGGAATAGATACTAAAGAGTATCAAAAAGGCAATTTTTTTTCTTTGAGAAATTTAGAGGACTCTAAGAGAATAAGAAAAAAAATTTCTGAAGTTCAAACTATTACTATTATTGGTGCAGGTTTTATTGGATTAGAAATTGCCACAACAGCACTTCAATTAAACAAAGATGTTACAATAATTGAAAATAGTGAAAATGTAATGGGACGATCTATATCTAAAGATCTATCTAAATGGCTAATAGATTATTATACAAAATCAGGAATAAAGTTCATATTCAATAAATCTTTTAAATCTTTTAAATCTGATGAAAACTCTAAAATTAATGTTATTTTATCTGATGGCACAAAAATAAATTCTGAGATGGTGCTTATATCTGCTGGTTCTCAACCAAATGATTTATTATTTAAAAGTATTAAAGTAAATGAATTTAATAAAATTAAAGTTAACTCATTTTTAGAAACTAATATTGATGATATTTATGCAATTGGAGATTGTTGTTTTTTTGATTACTATTCAAAAGAGGTTAGATTAGAATCTATACAAAATGCAACAGATCAAGCAAAGACAGTTGCAAAAAATATTCTTGGCATGAAAGAACTATATAATTTTGTGCCATGGTTTTGGTCTGATCAGCTTAATATAAAACTGCAAATAGTCGGGCTATTAGATTTAAATTCAAATATTGAAACCAAAATAATAGGCTCTCAAGAAAGCTCTAAATTTTCTAATTTTATATTTGCAGATAATCAACTGCAAGCAGTTGAAAGCATCAATAGTCCTGGACACCACTTAATTATGAAAAATAATTGGGGGAAAAGGCACCTTCTTAAAAAAGATCATTTAACAAGTGATTTTAATTTAAAAAACTTTTTTAATTCTTTAGCCTAAAAGTTTTTTTATATTTTTGGCTGCTTGTCTTATTCTATGTTCATTTTCTACAAGACCAATTCTTACAAATCCTTCTCCATATTCTCCAAAGGCTATACCTGGAGCAACAGCCACACTTGCCTTTAGCATTAAATCTTTTGAAAAGGCTAAAGAACCTTTTTTCTCGTACTTTTTTGGAATTGGTGCCCATGCAAACATACTTGCTTCTGGTTTAGGAATTTCCCATCCGCTTCTAGACATAGATTTTATCAAAGTGTCTCTTCTAGACTTGTAGATGTTTCTAATATTTTCAACACATTCTTGTGGGCCATTTAAAGCTGATGCAGCTGCAACCTGTACTGGAGTAAAAGCACCATAATCAAGATAAGATTTAATTTTAGTTAAAGCTGCAATAAGATTTTTATTTCCTACAGCAAATCCAATTCTCCAACCTGCCATAGCATATGTTTTAGACATGGATGTAAACTCCACACAAATTTTCTTAGAATTTTTAACTTGTAAAATAGATGGTGGAGGATTGTCACCAAAATATATTTCTGCATAAGCCAAGTCAGATAAAATAAATGTATTATATTTCAATCCTATTTTTACAACTTCTTCATAAAAACCCAAATCAACAATCTGGGCGGTTGGATTGGAAGGAAAAGATACAATCACTGCTTTTGGAGAGGGTACTGAATGTCGAATAGCTCTATCCAATTTTTCTAAAAATAATTCTTGATTAAATTGTCCGTCTTCCATTGCTGGTAAATGCCTTAATGAAGCTCCAGCGATAATAAATCCATATGGGTGAATTGGATATGATGGGTTTGGTGATAAAATTATATCACCTGGAGATGTAATTGCTTGAGCAAGATTAGCTAATCCTTCTTTTGAACCAAGTGTAACAACAACTTCTTTATCTGGATCTAATTTAACACCAAATCTTCGTTCGTAATATGAAACTTGTGCTTTCCTTAACCCCGGTATTCCTCTACTTGTAGAATATCTTCCTGTACCAGGTTTGTTTACTGTTTCTTGAAGTTTTTCACGGATATGATTTGGTGTAGGCATGTCAGGGTTACCCATGCCAAAATCAATAATATCTTTTCCTTTATGCCTCAACTTTGCTTTTAAGTCGTTAACTTCTTGAAAAACGTACGTTGGTAATCTATTTATCCGTTCAAATTCTGACATAATGTATTAATTCAAATATATATTAATTTATTTTATTATCACGGTTTATTAATTTTTTTTGCGTATTTATGTGTATAATAAATTATAATGAAAATGATAGCAAAAATTCTAATCGGTATTTTAGGAGTATTATTTATTTTTGCAATAATATGGTTTGGAATGCCAAATGTACGAAATGTTTTTAAAGAAGTTAAAATGATGTCTGTTACTGTTAAATTAGATAACAAATGTTCACTGGACGATGACTCATTTGTTGTAGCTGTGCCAGGTACTGACATAATAGTCCCTTTTAGAAATAAAATTGCAAGATTAAGATTAAAGTCAGACAGAAAACTTCAACTAAGAGCAAACCCAAAATATCCAGCCATTAGATATGATGGAATGTTTGTTGATGTGAAAGAAAATGTTATTCTTGAGGCAGATTGCACAACTTCACCAAGACTTAAAGGAATATTTAAATCAATGAAAGATCAATTTAAAAATTAAAAGGAGATATAATTGTCTAACCTACCTAATGACCCACTATTAAATATGAGTATAAATTCTTTTGCTAAAAAATTAAGACAAGGTGAGATTAATTGTGAGCAAATTGTTACGTCTTACTTAAATAGAATAAAATCCGTAAATGATAAATTGAATGCTTTCATTTTTATTGATGAAAAAAAGGCTATTAATAACGCAATCGCTATTGATAAATTATTAAAATCAGGTGTTGACCTAGGCCCTTTAATGGGTTTGCCAGTAGCGATTAAGGACATTTGTTCTGTTAATAACATGCCGACAACAAACGGATCTATAGTTAATTCCGACGATATCACTGGTGAAGAAGGAAGTCTTGTAAAAAGACTTAAAGAATTAGGATGCGTTGTAATAGGAAAAACGCATACAGTCGAATTTGCACTGGGAGCAACTGGCCTAAATAAACATAGAGGAACACCATGGAACCCTTGGGATTTAGAAACTCATAGAATTCCAGGTGGATCAAGTAGTGGCTCTGCAGTCGCAGTTGCATCTGGTTTAGTACCATTTGCAATTGGAACCGATACCGGGGGATCCGTAAGAATACCAGCATCTTTAACGGGCGTTGCTGGTTTAAAAACTACAAAGGATGTTTGGCCTACTGATGGTATTTTTCCACTTTCACCTACACTTGACACTCCAGGACCATTAGCAAGGTCATTCGAAGATATTAAAACTATATTTGAAACTTATGGATCTGGTATAAAAAAAGATTTAGGACCCATTCATCTTAGTAATCTAAAGTTAGCTAAATTAGGTAAGCCTTTCACAGATGATCTGGATGAAGAAGTTCAAAATGCCTATGAAAAAATTTGTGAAAAATTAAAAGAAAAAGGGGCTACCTTAATTGAACTAGATATTCCTGAAGCTTTGGAAAGAGTAAATCTTTTTCCGCCAATAGTAGGATCAGAAATTATCTATGCTTTTGGAGAAAAAAGGTTTTTAGATAATTGCGATAATATGGATCCTGTTACAGCTAAAAGAGCTAAGGTTGGATTAGATGTAAAATCGGCAGACTATTTGAAATTCAAAAATAGATTAAAAGAATTAGAAATAATGGCTTCAGACTTCTTTAAGGATTATGATGCTTTAATTTCTCCAACTACAGTAATGAGAGCAATGAAGGTTGAAGATTGTGAAATAAACGGAAAACTTCATGACAGAAGTTTACTTTCTTCTGCCAACACTCAACCAGGCAACTTATTTAACTTATGTGGAATAAGCTACCCTATTCAAAAATATTGTAATGACTATAAAAGTGATACTTGCTTACCAGTAGGTCTACAAGTTTTATGTGCTAATGGAAATGATAGCAAGGCAATAGAGATAGGAATAGCACTTGAAAAAGAATTTGGCCAGCCAGAGTTCCCAAATTTAAATAATTTTTAATTTATTTAACTTGAAAAAAAATTAAATTTTATTAAATATTGCATAAATCTGAACTTCCATTGAGGATATATTGAACTTATTAGAAGCAAAAAACTTATACAAGTCATTTGGTAATATTAATGCTGTTTCAGATATTAGCATTTCACTAAATGTTGGTGAGGTTATCGGTTTTCTAGGACCAAACGGCGCTGGTAAATCGACAACAATGAAAATTCTTACTGGATTTCTTGAAGCTGATTCTGGATCAATTGAAATTAAAAAAATTGATCTTTCAAAAGATCCAATAAATGCAAAATCTATTATCGGCTATCTACCAGAAGGTGCTCCATCCTACTCAGATATGACTGTTAAATCATTTTTATATTTTGTTGGTAAAATGAGAGGTTTAAAAGATGAACTTCTTGAAAAAAGATTAGAAATAATGCTTAAAGATATAAATCTTACAGAAGTTCAAAATCAAATAATTGAAACATTATCCAAAGGGTACAAAAGAAGAGTTGGAATTGCACAAGCTTTAATCCATGATCCTGATATCTTGATTTTAGATGAGCCGACGGATGGATTAGACCCAAATCAAAAATTTGAAATGAGAAAACTAATTAAATCAATCTCTAAAAATAAAGGAATTATTATTTCAACTCATATTCTAGAAGAAGTTGAAGCTGTATGTTCTAGGACTATCATAATTTCTTCGGGGAAAGTGCTCTTAAATAAAGAGACAAAAGACATCTTAAAGAATAAAAAAGAAAATTTAGATTCAATATTCAGAAAGATCACAAAATAGGAAAATCATGAAACTTTATATTGAAAAATTAATGATCATTTTTAATAGAGAATTTACTGGTTATTTTAGAACACCTTTAGCTTCAATCTTTCTTCTTGTATTTTTAGCATTATCAGCAGGAATGACTTTTTTTATGGGACAATTTTTTCAGAGAGGCCAAGCTGATTTAAATTCTTTTTTTGTATGGCATCCATGGCTTTTTTTAATTCTTATGCCTGCAATTGGAATGAGACTTTGGGCAGAAGAAAGAAAGTCTGGTACTATTGAATTATTAATGACATTACCTGTTACAAACTCTCAATTAGTACTCGGTAAATTTTTAGCTAGTTGGTTTTTTACACTATTAGCTATCATAATGACGATTCCAATATGGATAACTGTAAATTATTTAGGTGAACCTGATAACGGTGTTATTTTTATTTCTTACTTAGGGAGCTGGTTAATGGCGGGATGTTTTTTATCCTTAACATCTTGTCTTTCAATGTTAACAAAAAATCAAGTAATAGCCTTTATTGTTTCGACAATCAGCTGTTTCATTATGGTTATGGCTGGATTTGGACTTGTTTTGGCTAGTGTAAGATCATGGGCGCCTTTATGGTTGACTGAGGTTATCCAGTCTTTTTCTTTTTTATCTCATTTTAAGAGAATTCAATATGGTGTTCTAGACTTAACGACTTTTATCTTTTTTATTTCTATGATTATGATTTGTATATCTATCAATATCTTTTTAGTTCAATTAAAAAAAGCTGATTAACATGAAAATTTCAAAAAATAATATCTTAAAACTATCTATACTTTTATCTATTATTTGTTTCTTTAGTTTAAATATTTTTTCTAATAATACTTTTAACAGAATTAGTTTAGACACTACACAAAATAATCTTTATACAATAAGCTCAGGTACAGAAAAATTTCTGAAGAATATTGATGAACCAATACATTTAAGGCTATTCATGTCTAGTACACTTGTAGAAATTGCTCCTCAATTATCTACTTACGCCAACAGAGTAGAATCTTTACTTTATTCATACGCAAACATGTCTGAAGGTAAAATTACTCTAGAAATTATCGACCCTAAACCATTTTCTGATCAAGAAGATAGAGCAGTAGGTATGGGTATTAGTCCTTTTGGAGGATCGAATAATAATGATCCATTATATTTTGGACTGGCTGCTACAAATTCGACGACTGGCCAAAAAAATATCAATGTTTTCTCTCCTGAAAGAGAACCATTTTTAGAATATGATTTAACAAGATTAATCGCTGAATTGGCACAAACAAAAAAACCAAAAATCAGTATTATTGATAACCTTGGTTTAGAAGCTAATTCGAGAATAGGAAAACCTGAACAGCAAGTTTTAACACAAATGAAATCACTATTTGATGTGGAATTTGTTAAAGACAATGCCTCAGAACTCTCAGAAAATACAAAAGTTTTAATGCTCATTAATCCAAAATATTACCCTGATGAAACTCTTTTTATGATAGAACAGTGGGTATTAAAAGGTGGTTCAACATTAATATTTTTAGATCCTTATGCTGAAACAGAAGTGAGTATTAATCCTGGAATGCCTGCTTTAAATCCTCGTTCTGATTTAAAAAAATTATTAGATACTTGGGGAATTAATTTTAATAACAAAAAATCTATCGCTGATAAAAAGTATGCCCTGAGAACTGTTAGAAATATTAAAGGTCGAGAAGTTGAAGTTTCAAACTATCCTTGGATACAAGTAACTGATGAGGGTCTTAATCAGAATGACGGTGTACTAGCCCAACTATCTAATATAATATTTACAAACGCTGGTGGTTTAAACCCTAAAGATGGAATTAAATTTGATCCACTTATTACGTCTAGTGAATTATCTGGTTTAGTTGATTCAGACAAAGCAGGTGATTCAAAATCTGATCCTAGAGATTTAATAAAGGATTTAAAAATTGATAACAAGAAAATTATAATATCTGGTTGGTTAAGAGATAACCTAAATTCAGCTTTCCCAAAAGGCGTTAAAAAGAAAACTGGACTCAAAAAATCATCAGAAATGTCTAATATTTTAATAGTAAGTGATGCAGACATGTTAATGGATAGAAATTGGCTGACAAAACAAAATTTACTTGGGCAGGAAATTGTTTCTGCTTTCGCAAATAATGGTGATTTTGTTTTAAATGTAGTGGAAAACATGATTGGCGGGTCATTTTTATCTGAAATAAGAGGAAAGGGAATTTCTTGGAAACCATTTACTAAAATAGTTGAACTAGAAAAATCTGCTGAAGAAAAATTCTTAAGTAAGGAAAGAGAATTAGTATCCAAACTTGAAAAAATGGAAAATAAGATTCAAAGTCTTACCAAGAAAAATAATAATGAAAGTGATGTAATTTCTCCTGAAACAATTAAAGCAATTGATGGATTTAAATCAGAAATGATGACTACGAGAGCTGAACTTAGAAATGTTAAATTTCAATTGAGAAGTGATGTTGATAATTTAAAAACAAAAATTATGTTCATCAATATAGGCTTGATACCAATTTTAATTGCTGGATTAGCACTTATTATTGCCATTAGAAGACCTAAACCAAAGAAGATAATACATTAAAATTTAAGGAATTATATTTTATGACAAGCAATTTTACTAAGCTATCAATTGTAACTGCAATTTTTTTGGGATTGGCATCCTATTCTGTATTAAAAAACAAAGACTCAAATCTTTTTTCAGAGCGAGGTAATACTTTTATTGAAAATCTTCCGTCTAAATTAAATGACATACAAAAAATAAAGATTATGGGAAGAGATCTTGATATGGAATTAATTAATAAAAATAATTCATTTATTGAAACTTCTGGCTATCCTTTCAAAGCAGGTGTTTGGGAAAGTTTCATAACAAGTTTATCTTTATTAAGAATCGAAGAAAAGAAAACAAACAATCCTGAAAGACATAATGAATTAAATTTGGTTGCTATTGATAAATTCAAAGAAAATGATGATAATAACGAGCCTGCAACAAAAATAACTTTTTTTACTAAAGATCAGAAGGTATTCAAATCTATTTTATTAGGTAAGATCGATAATACCGTAGGAGGAATAAGCGGCGGTCAATTTGCTCGTTATGATAAAGATGATCAAGCGTATTTATTAAAAGGGGCATTGAGAATGCCCTCAGGGAAATCGGATTGGTTTAACAGTTTATTACTTAAATTAGATCAAGATAAACTTTCTTCAATCTCCGTTAAAAGAAAAAAAATTATTTTTGAAATTGAATCAAAAGATAAAAAACTATCATTAAAAAATAACCCAGATTTAAAAATTGACGAAGAAAAACTAAAGCAAGTAGCTGAGGTAATTGATGCCTTTTATTTTTACGATGTTAGAAAAGTAAATAAAATTAAAAATAATGATAATAATATTATTTCTTATAAGTTTAAAGATGGTCTTATTTTAGAATTTAAATTCATAGAAAAATCAAAAGACTCAAAAGAATCTTGGATTGAGATTTCTGCTCAATCTAATAATCCTAAAACTATAAATGAGGCACAAGATTTGAATAAAAAAACCAAGGGTTATCAATTTTTAGCAAACATAAATACTTCTGTAATCTTCAATTGGAATATTAAAGATTTAATTAAAAAGTAATTAGTATGATCTTTTCATTCCTAAAACATGTTCTGAAATATATGATAGTATTAGGTTAGTTGATATTGGTGCAACTTGATATAATCTAGCTTCTCTAAATTTTCTTTCTACATCATATTCTTCTGCAAAACCAAAACCACCATGAGTTTGAACACAAGCTTCCGCAGCTGCCCAAGACGCATCAGCGGCTAAAAGTTTTGCTGTGTTAGCTTCTTCTCCTATTGGTTTACCATCATCGTATAATTTTGCAGCATGATACACCATTAATTCTGCAGCTCTCATTTGTGCATAAGCTCTAGCTATTGGAAATTGTATGCCTTGATTTTGACCTATTGATCTTCCAAATATTTGTCTATCGTTTGCATATTGTGTTGATTTATTAGTAAACCACTTAGCATCGCCGATACACTCGGCTGCAATAAGTATTCTTTCCGCATTCATGCCAGACAAAATATATCTAAAACCTTTGTTTTCTTCTCCAATCAAATTATCGGCAGGTATTCTTAAATTATCAAAAAAAACTTCAGTTGTTGAATGGTTCATCATTGTTCTTATTGGTTTAATTGTTAACCCGTTATTTTTTGCTTTTTGCATATCTAATAAGAATACAGACAGACCATCAGTTTTTTTAGAAACTTCACTTAGTGGTTTAGTTCTTGCTAAAAGCAACATTAAATCTGAATGTTCAGCTCTACTTGTCCATATTTTTTGTCCATTAATGATATAATCATCACCATCTTTTGTTGCAGTAGTTCTTAAACTGGTTGTATCAGTTCCACTAGTAGGCTCTGTTACACCAAATGCTTGTAATCTTAATTTTCCACTCGCTATTTCAGGTAAATAACTTTTCTTCTGTTCATCAGAACCGTGCCTTAAAACAGTTCCCATAGTATACATCTGGGCATGACATGCTGCTGCATTACAACCTCGATGATGTATTTCTTCAAGAATGACCGATGCTGATGTTATACCTAGACCAGAACCACCGTACTGCTCAGGTATTAAGACACTTAAAAAGCCTGAATCCGTTAGCGATTGAACGAATTCTGTAGGATAAGCTTGTTCTCTATCTAAGTTTCTCCAATATTCTCCTTGAAAATCTTGACATAATTTAGCTACAGAAGATCTTATTTCCGAATTTGTATCATCTTGAACTAAGCTTAAAGTCTCTATTGATTTATTTTCATCTGGCATATCAATTATTCCTTTTTTTATATATATTAAATTAAACATTTTTTTTTAAATTAAAAGTATTCAACTAAATTAATTGGAGGTTTTTTTGAAAATTTCTTTTCATCACATCAATCTGGTATCCAAAAATCTTGAAGAGTTAAATAATTTTTATAAAAATATTTTAAATTTGGATACCATACCTGAACAACAATTTCCAAGAACTGAAGCAAACCAAAATAAGGGGTATGACGGAAAAATTAAATTTGTCACAGATGGAAATATACAATTACATTTAGCAGAAAAAGATCTTACCGTTGCTGAGAAAAATAAAAAGCATATTAATCCCGTCGAAAAAGGACATATAGCTTTTAGAACTGATGACATTGAAGAGTTTAAAAAAATTTTGAATAAAAATAATATTAAATTTGCTGATTATGGGACAACTTTTGCTAAAGAATGGTATCAAATTTTCTTTTATGATCCAGAAGGTAACATTGTTGAGGTTCATCAATTTATCGATAAAAATTAATGCTCCTCTCGTGTTTTAAAAATCAATCTTTTAGGTATTTATGGACAGCTGGATGCTTTACTGGGATTGCAAGAGCTATGGAGTTTCTAACTCTTAGTTTATATATTTTGAATGACTTTGGATTAGCTTACCTAATTACTGTGATTTTTGCATTTAGAATGCTTCCTATGAGCATGCTGGGCTTAATTATTGGTTCTATCTCTGAAAAAATTTCTCCTATCTTGATTGTAAGGTTTTTATATTCCTTATCTTTTTCTTTTACCTTAATATGCGTGTTCCTTAAAAATTTTGATTACTTTAACTTATTTTTTGCTCTTTTATTAGCATTTATAAATGGAACCACATGGGTTATTGATTTAGCAGTTAGACGCAGAATTATAACAGAGAATATCACTGAAAAACTTTTAAGTACTTCATTAGCGATGGAGACTTTATCTAATAATTCAACACGGTTAATTGGCCCACTGTTGGCTGGTTTTTTATATGTTGCAATTGATTTAGAAGGCTTATTATTAATAATATCCAGTTTATATCTTTTAGCTTTAAGCTTAATAATATGTTTTGAAAAGATTAGTATAAATCTAAATGCTTCATCAACATCAAAAAAAAATATTGTTTATGAATTTATTTCAGTTTTCAAAAGTCTAAAAACCATAATCTTTGATGCCTTCAAAGATATTAATCTTAAATTATTATTAATTGTAACATTAGTATTTAATCTTTTTGGGTTCCCTCTTATTTCATTAATACCTGTATATGGAAAAAATATTTTAAATTTAAATGAGGCAGAGATTGGATTTTTAGCTTCATCAGAAGGTGTCGGCGCATTAATTGGCGCTTTAATTATTGCTAAACTTTCACCTCAAAAAAGATTATCAATTTTTTTTCTAATTGGTTGTATAGGTTTTTTTGTAGGAATGCTTTTATTTTCTGTAAGTAGTTCATTAATTATTGGTTTTCTATTTTTATGTTTAGGTGGAATGTGCTTATCTGGTTTCAGTACTATGCAAGGAGCTTTAACTTACAGATCTGCAGAAAAAGGTAAAAGAGGTTATAATTTTGGAGTTTTAGTAACATGTATAGGTTTAGCACCAATAGGCATGATAATCATATCTTTTATAATTAATTTAATTGGCGTTGAACAAGTTATAAGGCTTAATGCAATAATTGCGTTAGCTTCACTTATATTTATTGCTTATTTAATAACACAAAAGAAATTTAAAGTTTTTTAAATTTTAGCTCACACCTTTTACTAGAAAATTATTCATGATTTTAGAAAATTTGGTAGGGTCACTAGGCAGTTTTCCTTCCATCATTCGTGCTTGTTCAAATAAAAGGATTCCAGCATCATCCACAAGATTATTATGTTTTTTATCACTGAGTAGCTTATTCATTTTTTCAACTAATGCATGTTCAGGATTAATTTCTAAAATTCTAGGTGCTCCTTGATAATTAGGATCTCTTTGTTTCATTAGATTTTCCATTGCAACATCCATATCACCTTTATCTGCAACTAAACAAGCAGGACTATCTGTAAGTTTAGAAGTTAATCTAATATCTTTAACATTTTGCCCTAATGAAGCTTTTAAATGTGCAATTAAATTTGTAAATCTTTTATCTACATCGTCTTTTTTTGTATCTTTATTTTTTGGATCTTTTTTATCAGATTTAATATTGTCCAGATCAATCTCTCCCTGAGTGATTGAAACAAAATTCTTTTCTTTAAATTGTCCTGCCATAGACAACCAAAACTGATCGATAGGATCAGCCATTACCAACACCTTAATTCCTTTAGATTTAAAACCTTCAAGATGTGGACTTGATAATGCTTGAGATTTTGTGTCGGCTGCAATGTAGTATATATCTTTTTGATTTTTATCCATTGTATTCACATAATCTTCTAAAGAAATAAGATCATCATTTTCATTATTTGAGAATCTTGCCAATTCTAACAAAGTATCTTTTCTTTCAAGATCTTCATAAAGACCTTCTTTTAATACTTGACCAAATTCATTCCAAAACTGAATATATTTAGCCTTATCTTTGTCAGCTATTTTTTTTAATTCTCTTAAAATTTTTCCAACAAGTGACTTGCTAATTTTTGCAACTGCTGGATTATTTTGTAACATCTCTCTACTAACGTTTAGATCTATATCTTGTGTATCAACAATGCCTTTAACAAATCTTAAATATGCTGGTATTAAATTATCACATTTATCAGTAATAAATACTCTATTAATATATAATTTTAAACTTGATTTTCTATCAGGATTAAACAAGTCAAATGGTTTTGATGAAGGAATACAAAGTAAGTTTGTGAAACTTACGGTACCTTCCGTGTTATTATGCATTGTTAATAATGGCTTACCAAAACCAGCACCTATATGAGAGAAAAAATCTTCATATTGTTTTTCTTTAATGTCTTTTGGTGCCCTTGTCCATAAAGCTGATGCCTCATTGATAGTTTCTTCCTTGGCATCTTTTTTTGAAGTCTCTAACATTTTAACTGGATAAGAAATATGATCTGAATATTTTCTAACTACAAATTGAATTCTAGTTCCTTCAAGAAACTCCTTGGCATCTTTTTTAAGGTGTAAAATCAACTCAGTTCCAGAATTTGTTTTCTCGCCTTTTTCTATGTTATAACCACTTTTTCCATCAGAAATCCATTTCCAGCTCTTCTCAGTGCCAGCTTTTTTTGATAGAACTTCGACTTTATCTGCAACCATAAAAGAAGCATAAAAACCTACACCAAATTGACCAATTAAGTTTACGTCTTCTTTTTTGTCGTCTTTTGATTTATTAAATTGTTCAAGAAATGCCTTTGTTCCTGATCTGGCAATGGTGCCAAGGGAATTTATAAGATCTTCTTCATCCATCCCAATGCCATTATCACTTATTTTTATAGTATTTTCTTTACTATTAACTTCTATCTTTATTTCGAAAGGATCTGATGTGTCATTAATAGATTTATTTGTTAAAGCTAAATATTTTTTTTTATCAATCGCATCTGATGCATTTGAAATTAATTCTCTTACAAATATTTCTCTTTCCGAGTAAAGAGAATTAATTACAATATCAAGAATTTTACCGGTATCCGCCTCAAATTTTTTTTCCATATTTGACATTATTTTTCCTTTCGCATTGTAATTACATGTTTAAATTGGTTATTATTATTTCAATTTCAAGACATAAAAAAAACTTTATAAAAGGAATAAAAATGAAGAAAATTGGACTTTGTGGAACTGGGAAAATGGGAAAAGCTATTGGCGCAAGATTAATAGAAAAAGAATATAATCTTTCAATTTGGAATAGAACAAAATCTAATTCAGATGACCTTATAAAGTCAGGTGGAAAATTTTTTAAAAAAGTTAGTGAGTTAGTCGATGAGGTTGACATTATTATAGTTATATTAGGTAATGATGATGCGTTAAAAAATGTTTATGAAACAGAGACTGGATTTAAAAATTGTGATTTGAAAAATAAAACTATTATTGAGATGAGCACAACAAGTGTAAATTACATGAAAGAGCTCTCCAATTTAGTCTTAAATCAAAATGGTTCTTTTATTGAGTGCCCAGTCGGTGGATCAACTAAACCAGCAAGAGATGGACAACTTCTTGGTTTAATGGCAGGCAAGAAAAGTGAAATCGATACTTTAGATTTCCTCTTCAGTCATTTATTTAGACGTTATGAATATTTAGGCGAAATAGGGAAGGGAACTGCTATGAAACTCGCTATAAATCTTCCTTTATTAGTTTATTGGCAATCGTTGGGAGAAGCATTAAAATTAACTTGCCAAAATGGGATTCAATTTGAAAAAGCTCTTGATATTATGATGGATACATCAGGCACATGTAAAGTTGCTCATCTAAAAACTAAAACTATTATAAATGCTTTTGAAAATAATCTTGATGGTTCTTCAACTTTTGGTCTTGAATCATCATTGAAAGACATGAAACTTATGCAGGAAGATGCAATAAAATATGGTAACAAACTTAAAATTGTTTCTGAAGCAATCAAATATGTAGAAAAAGGGTTAGAAAAAAATTTTCATAACGAAGATGCTTCCTGCACAAGTGGTTTAATACCTAAAAATTTTAATTAAAAGTGTTTACAAATAGACATCATATTTTTATTTGATCCAAGTTTAATATACAATCAAATAATTACTACGTAAGTGTCAAAATTTTCGAAGAGGAAACAATGGGATATTTTTATTTAATTATAGCAATTATAGGAGAAGTTGTAGGGACATTATCGCTCAAAAGCAGTAACGGGTTTACTGCAATTTTACCTTCTACATTAGTATTAATTGGATACGGAATTGCTTTTTACTTTATGATACTATCGATGAAAACTATACCTGTAGCAATTACTTATTCGATTTGGTCAGGCGTTGGTATTGCAGCTGTAACACTAATAGCATCTATTAAATTTGGAGAAAAGCCAGATACTTTCGCCTTAATAGGGCTAGGATTTATAATTGTTGGAATTACAATTCTTGTGTCATTAAGCAAAATGGGTGCTAAAATTTCCTAATATTTTAAGAATGTATTGCTTTTGAAAAAGTGGCTAAAGCTGCTTCTTTTATTGCCTCATTGACTGTTGGATGACCATGACATATTCGTGCGAGATCTTCTGAAGAAGCACCAAAGCCCATTGCAACACTTAATTCATGTATAATTGTTCCAGCTTCATGACCAATTATATGAGCACCTAAAATTTTATCTGTTTCTTTGTCCGACAAAATTTTTACAAAACCATCAGTATGACCAATCGCTTTAGCCCTACTATTAGCCGTAAATGGGAAAATACCTTTCTTATAAGAAGTTCCTTTTTGTTTTAAATCATCTTCTGTTTTACCTATCGATGCAACTTCAGGAGCAGTATAAATTATATTTGGAACAAGATTATAATCTACATGACCCGCTTCATTGTTTATCATTTCTATTAATGCTACAGCATCTTCTTCCGCCTTGTGAGCTAGCATTGGACCTTTTATAACGTCGCCAATAGCATAGATATTATCTACTGATGTTTTAAAATCGTTATCAGTTTCAACAAAACCTCTTTTATCCACTTTTACACCAATTTTATCTAAACCTAAATTATCTGTATTAGGCCTTCTTCCAACCGCAACTAATACTATGTCTGCCTCTAATATATCTGTTTTTGAAGTTTTCAGATCTTTAATTTCAACATGTACTTTATCTTCGATTAAAGATGTCTTTTCCACAGAATGTTCTAATTTGAATTTTAAGCCTTGTTGTAGAAGAATTTTATGAAATTTATCTGACACCTCAGAATCCATGCCGTTTAAAACGTGTGGTAAAAATTCAATGACCTCAACTTCTGAACCTAACCTTCTCCAAACGGTGCCTAATTCTAATCCAATTACACCAGCTCCAATCACAATTACTTTTTTTGGAACGGACTTTAAATCTAGAGCACCTGTGGAGGTAACAATTTTTTGTTCATCGATTTTAATATTATTTAAATTTGAGGGCTCAGAACCAGTAGCAATAATAATCTTCTCAGCAAATATTTTTTCTGTCTTACCTTTTCCATTAATCTGAATTTCATTTTTGTTAACTAAAGTTGCTTCACCTACATATTTATCAATTTTATTTTTACTAAATAGAAAATTAATACCTTTTGTTAATTCATCAACAATGGTTGATTTCTTTTTCATTAATTGTTGGATGTCAATACTTACATCAGACGTTTTTATTCCCCATGATAGATTAGCATTGTTTTTTACATTATTTTCATATTGTTCTGACGCATGAAGCAAAGCTTTAGAGGGAATACACCCTACATTTAAGCATGTTCCTCCTAAAGTTTCTCTCTTTTCAATATTTGCAACTTTCATTCCCTTTTGTGCTGCAACGATAGAAGCAACATATCCACCAGGACCAGCTCCAATTACGACTAAATCATATTTTTTTTCTGACATGATTTTTATACTCCAATAAGCATTCGTTGAGGATCTTCAAGATTCTCTTTAACATTTACTAAGAAAGAAACCGCCTCTCTTCCATCAATAATCCTGTGGTCATAAGATAAAGCCAAATACATCATAGATCTAATTTCAACTTTGTCATCTATAACAACTGCTCTTTTTTGAATATTATGCATTCCAAGAATTCCAGATTGTGGTGGGTTAAGAATCGGTGATGATAACATCGAACCGTAAACACCTCCGTTAGAAATAGTAAATGTACCATTTGACATGTCTTGAATGGTTAAATTACCTTCTCTTGCTTGTTTACCAAAATTTACAATTGTTTTTTCAATCTCTGGAAAATCCATATTCTCTGCATTTTTTAAAACTGGGACTACTAATCCTTCAGGAGTTCCAACTGCAACACCTATGTTATAATAATTTTTATATACAATATTATTATCTCTTATTTCCGCATTAACAGCTGGATAAACTTTTAATGCATTAATACATGCCTTTACAAAGAAGCTCATATATCCAAGTTTTATCCCAAATTTTTTCTCAAAATTAGGCTGGTATGTTGATCTTATTTTCATTAATGCTGTCATATCAACTTCATTATAAGTCGTTAAAATTGCTGCTGTATTTTGTGCTGATTTTAATCTATTTGCAATCGCTTGCCTTAATCTAGACATTGGAACAATTTCTTCATCGTTACTTGGTAACTTTACAGCATCATCTTTTTTAGTATCTGTTTCTGTAGACGAAGTTTTTGTATCTTTAGTTTCTAATTGTTTTTCTTCTTTATCATTATTGTCTTTAGCCTTCGGTTTATCATTTGATGATTTTTTTCCATTTGGATCAAGAGCTCCTATATTCTGCCCAACTTCAACCGTTTCACCTTCTGCAGCAATTATAGATCCAATTAATCCTGAGATTGGCGCAGGAACTTCAAGTGTTACTTTATCAGTTTCTAATTCAACTACAGGTTCATCAACTTCAACATATTCCCCTTCATTTTTTAGCCATTTTGATACTGTGGCTTCTACTATTGACTCGCCAAGTGTAGGAACAATTATATCCATTGTAGATCCCTTTCTATTTTCATTAATTTTAAGATTTTCTTCTTGATATTTGTTATCTATTGTTTTTTGTGATGAACCAAGTGATTTTAAGAATAACAAAACATCACCTTTAGTTATTCTGCCATCTTTTCCAGTACCTTGCATGATATTTGCATCTATATCATTTTCTAAGATTAACTTTTTAGCTGCAGGCATAACCAAATCAAATTTTTTATCATTAATATTGTTCATAAAAATTAAACTCTATTCAGCAGCACGTATCTCTTTTTTATTTGGTTTAATCAAATTTAATGATTCTTTAACTATATCATCCTGCTCTCTTAGATGTCTTGAGAGTGAACCTGTTGCAGGTGATGCTGCTTCTGCTCTACCCACATAAATAGGCCTAGAAAACTTTGACTTTGTCTTAATTAAAACATCTTCGATATTTCTATCTACAAAAAACCAGGAGCCCATGTTTTTTGGCTCTTCTTGACACCAGATTATCTTTGCATTTGGTGTTTTTTCTAATTCCTTTTCTAGTGTTTTACTTGGAAAAGGGTAAATTTGTTCCAACCTTAATAACTTAACATCAGTAATATTGTTTTTTTCTCTTTCCTCATAAAGATGATAGAATATTTTACCAGAGCAAATAACTATACGATTGATGTTTTTATCTTTAAGTTTTTTGTTAGGGTCTAATATAATTCTGTGGAATGAAGTGTTTTCTGCCATATCTGATAAATTAGAAACACACAATTTATGTCTAAGTAAACTTTTAGGTGTCATTATAATTAATGGTTTTCTAAAGTCTCTTTTTAACTGTCTTCTTAGAGCATGGAAATAGTTTGCTGGTGTACTACAATTTAACACTTGCATATTATCTTCACCACAAAGCTGTAAATATCTTTCTAATCTAGCTGAAGAGTGCTCAGGACCTTGACCCTCATAACCATGAGGCAGCAACATAACTAAACCTGACATTCTTAACCATTTTGCTTCTCCACTAGATATAAACTGATCAACGATTACTTGAGCACCATTTGCAAAATCACCAAATTGTGCTTCCCACATAACTAATGCTGAAGGTTCTGTCAGAGAATATCCATATTCAAAGCCTAACACCGAAGCTTCTGACAAAGGTGAGTCAATAACTTCAAATTGAGGTTGATTCTCTTTTAAATTGTTTAGCGGTATATATCTATTTTCATTATTTTGATCTACAAACACAGCATGTCTTTGAGAAAAGGTACCTCTACAACTATCTTGCCCTGACAATCTTACTGGATGGCCCTCATCTAAAAGTGTACCAAAAGCTAAATGTTCAGCAGTTGACCAATCAATGTTTTTTTCTTCATTTATTGATTTTCTTCTATTTTCAACAATTCTAACTAATTTTTTATTTAGTTCATATCCTTTAGGAAGTTCTGTCATTGATAAACCAATTTGTTTTAATTTATCTAGTTTAACAGATGTGTCTCCTCTTCTTTGTTCACGATCCGGAGCTGCTTTCAACCCTGACCATTGTCCATCTAACCAGTCAGCTTTATTTGGTTTGTAACTACTTCCAGCTTCAAATTCTTTTTCTAGGAAATCATTATGTTTTTTTAATTCTTGATCTGCATCTTGTTTAGTTATTGTGCCTTCATTGATCAATTTTTTGCTATAGATTTTACTAATACTTTCATGCTGAGCTATTTTTTTATACATTGAAGGTTGAGTGAACGCAGGTTCATCACCCTCATTATGACCAAATCTTCTGTAGCAAATTACATCTAAAACTACATCACAAGAGAACTTTTGTCTAAATTCAGTTGCAATTCTTGCCACGTGAACTACTGCTTCAGGATCATCTCCGTTTACATGAAAAATTGGTGCCATCACCATCTTGGCAACATCCGTACAGTATGGACTTGACCTTGAATAATTTGGACTTGTTGTAAACCCAATTTGGTTATTGATGATAACGTGAATAGTTCCGCCTGTTTCATAACCTCTTAAACCTGAAAAATCAAACGTTTCAGCAACTATGCCTTGCCCTGCAAATGCAGCATCACCATGTAAAACTATCCCCAATACAGAATCCCTTTCTTCTGTATCATTATGCTGAAGTTGTTTTGCACGAACTCTTCCAATAACAACAGGAGCAACAACTTCTAAGTGAGATGGGTTTGCTTGAAGAGACAAATGAACATTCTCATTATCAAACTCTCTATCTGCAGAAGCACCCATATGATACTTTACATCTCCAGACCCGCCAGCTTCTTCGGGATTGGCAAGATTACCTAAAAATTCTGAAATAATTGCTCTAAATGGTTTATTTAATACATTATATAAAACATTTAGTCTTCCTCTGTGAGCCATGCCAATTACAACTTCTTTTAAACCTAATTGACTTCCTCTTTTTAAAATTTGCTCAATAGCTGGCACAACTGATTCTGAGCCATCTAATCCAAATCTTTTTGTACCTGCATATTTTTTATGAAGAAATTGTTCAAATGTTTCAGCACCTACTAAACGTTCGAAAATTGCTTTTTTACCATTATCTGTGAACTGAGTAGTGTTTCTAATAGATTCAATTCTTTCTTGAATCCATGCTTTTTGCGCTGGATCTTGAACATGCATAAATTCGACACCAATAGAGCCACAATACGTTTCCTTAAGAATATCCATTATTTGTTTTAAAGAAGCAGTCTCCATGCCTAAAACATTGTCAATAAAAATTGGTCGGTCCCAATCTTCTTCTTTAAAACCATAAGTCTTAGGATCAAGCTCAGGGTGAATATCAGGCTCAAGCAATTTTAGAGGATCTAAGTTAGCTAGCAGATGACCTCTAATTCTATAGGCTCTAATTAACATTATTGCTCTTAAAGAGTCAGTTGTTGCTGATCTTAAATCAGATGCAGAAATTTTTCCTTTTCCAGCCACTCCTTGAGCAACTGCTTTCACAGATTCCTCTATATCAACAGCACCTATAACTCTATTATTCTCTTTTGCCCAACTTGGCCCTTTGTCTGCAATTTCAGATCCAATTTCTTTAAACCAATTAGACCACTCTTCAGGAACAGACTTAGGGTCATTTTCCCACTTATTAAGTAAATCATTTATGAAAACGGAATTAGAAGCTGACAGGAATGTTTGATCTAAATTATTATCTGACATAGAATTAACCTATTAATTGAGTTATATCTTACACCTTATTATACACATCAAATTTAACTCATAATCAAGTTAATTTACTATGTTTTATCAATAGCTCTTAAAACAGCTTTACCAAGATCCGATGGTGAGTTAGCTACTTCAATATTACATTCTTTAAATTTAGATATTTTAGAATCTGCATCTCCACTACCACCACTTACTATAGCACCTGCATGACCCATTGTACGACCAGGTGGTGCCGTTCTTCCAGCAATAAATCCTGCAACAGGTTTTTTAATTTGATGATTTTTTAAAAATTCAGCAGCTTCTTCTTCTGCAGAACCTCCAATTTCACCTATCATTAAAATTGCTTCAGTTTGTTCATCTGACAAAAATAAATCTAAACAGTCGATAAAGTTTGTTCCATTTAATGGGTCACCACCTATGCCAACACAAGTCGACTGTCCTAAATTCACAGCAGTTGTTTGATCAACGGCTTCATAAGTCAATGTCCCTGATCTAGATACAATTCCTATTTTTCCTGGTTTATGAATTGACCCAGGCATAATACCAATTTTACATTCTCCAGGTGTAATTATCCCAGGACAATTTGGGCCTATAAGTCTTGAAGTAGAATCCTCCAGAAAATTCTTTACTCTTATCATATCCTGAACTGGTATACCCTCTGTAATACAAATAATTAATGGTATTTTTGCATCAATTGCCTCAATTATAGAGTCTGCAGCAAATGGTGGAGGAACATAAATGACTGAAGCATCTATTTCTAAATTCTCATTAGCTTCTTTGACTGTATTAAATACTGGTAAATCTAAATGCCTCGTACCACCTTTACCTGGTGTCACGCCCCCAACCATATTAGTACCATAAGCAATAGCTTGTTCAGAGTGAAATGTACCTTGGCCACCGGTAAAACCTTGACAAATAACTTTTGTATTTTTGTTGACTAAAATTGACATCTATTATCCTTTTACAGCTTTAACTATTTTTTCAGCTGCATCATCAAGATCATCAGCTGAAATAATTTGTAGATCAGATTTAGATAAAATCTCTTTTCCCTTCTCTACGTTTGTTCCTGAAAGTCTTACTACAAGGGGTTTATCAAGGGCCAAATCACTAGCCGCTGCTACAACACCTTCTGCAATAATATCACATCTCATTATACCACCGAATATATTTACTAATATGCCTTTAACAGCATCATCAGACAAAATTATCTTGAATGCTTCTTTAACTTTTTCTTTAGTAGCACTTCCACCTACATCTAAAAAATTTGCTGGTGATGAACCCTTAAGATTGATGATATCCATAGTTGCCATGGCTAATCCAGCACCATTTACTAAACAACCAATTTCACCATCTAACTTTATGTATGCTAAATCAAATTTTTTAGCTAATGTTTCGGAAGGCTCTTCTTCTGTTTCATCTTTAAGTTCCAAAACTTCTGATTGTCTAAATAAACTATTATTGTCAAAAGACATTTTTGCATCAAGTGCAATTAATTTATTTTCTTTTGAAAGCACAAGTGGATTGATTTCTACCAAGCTAGCATCTAAATCAACAAAAGTTTTATAAATTTTAGAAAAAAAACTATAACTTTGTTTAAAAGCATCACCTGAGAGTTTAAGTCCGTTAGCAATAATTCTTGCATGAAATGGCATAAATCCACCTTTAGGATCAACCCTAACTTTAATAATTTTCTCAGGAGTTTTTTCTGCTACTTCTTCAATATTAACTCCACCTTCAGTAGATGAAATTATAGAAATACACCCAGCGTTTCTATCAACTAAAATTGAAAAATAAAATTCTTTATCAATTTGACATCCATCTTCAATGTATAATCTTTGAACTTTTTTTCCTTTGGAACCAGTTTGAGGTGTAACTAACACTTTTCCTAAAATTTCTTCAGAGGCTTTTTCAACTTCTTCTATATTTTTTACAACTTTAACACCTCCAGCTTTACCTCTACCTCCTGCGTGAATTTGTGCTTTAACAACATATACGGGGCCAGGAAGTTTTTTTGCATTGGTAACTGCCTCCTCAACTGTGAAAGCTGGGTATCCATCTGGTACTGAAACACCAAATTTTCTCAGTAATCCTTTAGCTTGATGCTCGTGAATATTCATAATTTATATTACCTATTTTTCAAAATTTTGCGCAAGTTGATTTAATTTTTGTACAGATTCAACTGAATGATTAAACATTTGTTTTTCCTCTTTGCTTAAATTGATTTCAACAATTCTCTCTACACCTTCTTTCCCAATAACTACAGGAACTCCAACATATATTCCATCTAAGTTGTAAGGGCCATCAACAAATGCTGCACAGGGTAAAAGTTTTTTCTTATCTTTTAAAAAAGCGTCTGCCATTTGAACAGCTGATTCCGCAGGGGCATAAAAAGCTGAACCCGTTTTTAATAAGCCAACAATCTCAGCACCGCCATCTCTCGTTCTCTGAACAATATCATCTATTTTTTTCTGAGTACTCCATCCCATTTCCACGAGATCTGGAATTGGAATGCCAGCTACAGTAGAATATCTAACCAGAGGGACCATTGTATCACCGTGCCCACCTAAAACAAAAGCTGACACATCCGTCATCGAGATATTAAATTCTTCTGCTAAAAAATATCTAAATCTTGCAGAGTCTAAAACTCCAGCCATTCCAACTATCATATTTGTAGGCAGACCAGATGCTCTTTGAAGCACACCTACCATAGCATCAAGTGGGTTAGTTATGCATATTACAAAAGCACCCGGACAATTATTTTTTATACCTTCTCCAACCTGTTTCATAACTTTTGTATTTATCTCAACTAAATCATCTCTACTCATTCCAGGCTTCCTAGGAACACCAGCAGTAACTACCACCACATCACTATCTTTAAGATCTGAATAGTCGTTGGTTCCTTCAACTTTTACATCAAATGACTCAACTGGCCCTGATTGTTGTAAGTCTAATGCTTTACCTTGAGGAATGCCTTCTGCAATGTCAAATAACATTACATCACCCAATTCTTTCATGGCAAACAAATGTGCTAGAGTGCCTCCTATATTACCTGATCCAATTAGTGATATTTTTTTTCTTCTCATAACTATCTCTTTGAAACTTTATCAGATACAATACTTCGTTTTGAATTATAATCAAGCTATCTAAGTTAATTTTCTACAACCTGAGACATCTCAAGTAATCTTGAAATCGTTCGACTAAACTCAAACTTCCATTCCGTTCCAGTATATAATTTTTTTATATCAACTTCTGATGTAGCGATTAGAAAGCATTTTCGGTCATAGAGTGCATCTATAAGCCAAATAAACCTTCTTGATTCGTTATTTTGATTCTTGCCTAAACTAGGAATATTATTAATTAAAAATCCCTTAAATTTATCAGCTAACTCTACATAATCAGATGCAGCTAAGGGTTTTTCACATAAATCTTTAAAATCAAACGCTGCGATGCCACCTGCAGAATTAGGAATTCTAATTTTTCTACCTGATACTATTATTTCTTCTTCCTTAACATTAAAACCTTGGGTTAATTGGCTAAAAATTTTATTAGCAATATTTTTATTTGATGAATTTATTGGATTTAACCAAGTTTTTTTACCTATAAGTAAAGATTTTCTCCAATCTTTTCCTTCCTTGATTTGGGATACTTTCATATTAAAATTAATTAAATCTATAAATGGTAAAAATCTGTCTCTGTGAAGTCCATTTTTATATAAATTTTCTGGAGGTTGATTAGAAGTTGTAACTAGAGTTAACCCCAATGAGAATAAGCTTTTAAATAATCTATAGATAATCATTGCATCAGCAATGTCCCGGATTTCCATTTCGTCAAAACACAACAATTTTGTTTTTTCTATAAATTTTTTTGCAAAAACCTGGACTGGATCAATATTTTTATTTTTTTGACCTATAGAATATATTTTAGCATGAACTTCTTTCATAAAGTCATGAAAATGCATTCTTCTCTTATTCTCTAATCTAATATTTTCAAAAAAAATATCCATGATCATTGATTTTCCTCTTCCAACTCCTCCATAAATATAAAGACCTTTAAAATCACTTGATTTGTTAAAGAATGGAAAAGAAAACTTTTTGGAATTTTGCTCTAAATCTATTACAAGTTTATCTAAATTTTCACTAATGGATTTTTGACCATCATCAAGGTCTATTTTCATATTCTTTGCTATTTCAAAGATTGTATCTCTTTGACCACTCACAAATAAACCTTAGAAAGAATTAAGTTTCTAATTGAAGTTTTTTAATTTCACCAATAGCTTGTGCAGGATTTAAACCTTTAGGACACGTTTTAGTACAATTCATAATTGTATGACACCTATAAAGCTTAAAAGAATCTTCTAGTTCTTTTAGTCTTTCTTTTTTATTTGTGTCTCTGCTGTCAGCAATCCATCTATAAGCTTGCAATAAAACTGCTGGTCCAAGGTATTTATCGCCGTTCCACCAATATGAAGGACAAGATGTTGAGCAAGAAAAACAGAGTACGCATTCCCATAGACCGTCTAATTTTTCTCTTTCTTTGGGAGTTTGATGCCTTTCTTCACCATTTACAGGTTTGTCATCAGTTTGTAACCAAGGCTTTACAGATTCAAGTTGTTTGTATGCATTTGTAAGATCAGGAACTAAATCTTTTATAACCGGCATATGAGGTAAAGGATAAATATTAACTGAACCTTTAACATCATCAATTGATTTTAAACAAGCAAGTGTATTTGTTCCGTCAACATTCATGGAACATGATCCACATATTCCTTCTCTACAAGATCTTCTAAATGTAAGAGATGAATCTATTTCATCTTTTATCTTAATTAAAGCATCCAGAACCATAGGACCACAGTCATCCATATCTAAAGTATATGTATCGATTCTTGGATTTTCAGTATCATCTGGAGACCATCTGTAGATGTTAAACTCTTTTTTATTTTCCGACTTTCCTTTATAAGAAAAGGATTTGCCTTTTATTATTTTTGAGTTTTTAGGTAAACTAAACTCAGCCATTAATTCTTCTCCTTACTAATAAACCCTAGCAACTGGCGGTATAGTTGAAACTTCATTTGACAATGTATTCAATGTTACATCTCTATACGACAATTTTGATTTTTTATCTTTATCTAACCACATGACTGTATGTTTCATCCAATCTTTATCATCTCTATTAGGGAAATTTTCATGAGCGTGCGCACCACGTGATTCTTTTCTTTGATCAGCTGATCTCATGGTGACAATTGCTTGTTGCATCAAGTTTTCTAACTCAAGAGATTCAATTAAATCAGTGTTGAATATTAGAGATTTATCTTTAACGCTAACATTTTTCATATCCAAACTAATTTTATCTATTTTTTGCACCCCTTCTTGAAGGGATTCGTTTGATCTAAAAACAGCTGCATGTTTTTGCATAGCATTTTGCATCGCTGATCTTACTTCACCAACAGATGTATCACCTTTTGAAAATCTAGCTTTATCTAAACGATCAATTATTTGATCTGATATTTCGTTGTTAAGAGATGAGTGTTTTTGACCTTTTTTTAATGTATCATTTGCTCTCATAGCAGCGGCACGTCCAAAAACAACTATATCAAGTAAAGAGTTGGTACCTAATCTATTTGCACCATGAACAGAAACACATGCAGCCTCACCTATTGCCATTAATCCAGGTACAACTTTATGTTGGTCGTCTTCAGTTGGTGACAAGACTTCACCATGGAAATTTGTTGGTATTCCACCCATATTATAATGAACAGTAGGAAGTACTGGTATTGGTTCTTTTGTAACATCAACACCACAAAATATCTTTGCTGTTTCACTTATACCCGGCAATCTCTTATGTAAAGTTTCAGGATCGATGTGATGCAAATGTAAATTTATATGATCTTTTTTTGGTCCAATCCCTCGACCTTCATTTATTTCGATGGTCATAGCTCTTGATACTACATCTCTACTAGCTAAATCTTTTGCGGTTGGAGCAAATCTTTCCATAAATCTTTCACCTTCTGAGTTAGTTAGATAACCACCTTCACCTCTTGCTCCTTCAGTTATTAAAACACCTGCACCATATACACCTGTAGGATGAAATTGAACAAACTCCATATCTTGTAATGGAAGACCAGCTCTTAAAACCATTGCATTTCCATCTCCAGTACAAGTGTGAGCTGAAGTACATGAAAAGTATACTCTTCCGTAACCACCAGTAGCTAGTACAGTTTTATGCGCTCTAAATCTGTGCAACTTTCCATCTTCTAGACTTATAGCCATTATACCTTTACATGCACCATCTTTATCCATTAAAAGGTCTAGTGCGTAATATTCTATAAAGAACTCTGCGTCATGTTTTAAACATTGTTGATACAATGTATGTAAAATGGCATGACCAGTTCTATCTGCAGCTGCGCATGCACGACGCGCCATGCTTTTTCCATGCTCTAAAGTATGACCACCAAAAGGCCTTTGATAAATCTTTCCTTCGTCTGTTCTAGAAAAAGGAACACCATAATTTTCAAGTTCAATTACTGAAGGGATAGCATTTTTACACATATATTCAATTGCATCTTGATCACCTAACCAATCTGATCCTTTAACAGTATCATACATATGGTATTTCCAACTATCATTTTCGCCCATATTATTCAAAGCAGCGCCAATCCCTCCTTGAGCAGCAACAGTGTGACTTCTTGTTGGAAAAACTTTTGTAATACAAGCAGTTTTAAAACCTTTTGTAACCATTCCAACGGTCGCTCTTAGACCAGCCCCGCCTGCACCTACAACGATTACGTCGTGTTCATGGTCAACTATTTCATAATTTGTCATAATAATCCTTGGTTGTTTATTTATATATATATATTAACTATCGATCCAATTGAAATGGCAAATAACAAAAATAATCCAATTTTAGAAGACAAAATCAAAAATTTTCTTATTTTTATATCATGAATGTAATCTTCAATTACAACTTGAAGCCCTAAAGATGAATGATAAAAAACAGAAGTTAACATTAATGTTATTAAAATGCAATTAATTGGTTGCTTTAGCCAATTGATATTTTCATTAAAACTATAATCTCTTAAAGATATAATGGAAATAATAAACCATATTATTAATGGAATGTTTATCATTGCTGAAATTCTTTGAAACTTCCAATGAGAAATACCACTATGAGGTTCATTAAATTTATTCTTAGTTTCAAGCATTGTTTATCAAAATAAAATACCAAATCAAACACGTTGATAATAATGAAATTATAACTACCGCTAAGCCACTTTTATACACAGTAGAAATTTCATAGCCATATCCAGCATCCCAAAATAAATGTCTCACTCCGTTGCAAAAATGATAATTCAAAGCAAAAGTAAATGAAAACATGATTAAATGACCTAACCATGAATCTAAGAAATAAGCATAATATTTAAAAATATTTTCTCCTAAAGATAACGAAAATATCCACCCCACCAGTAACACCAATCCTGCACTAAGAGCCACACCCGTCATCCTATGAAAAATAGATAAAACAGATGTAACTTGAGGTTTATAAACTTGTAAATGAGGTGATAAGGGTCTATTTTGGTTCATATTATTTTATACAATCGCAATTTAAATCATTCAATTAATAATTACATCAAATCTAAAATTTTGCATAAATTATTAACAGTATTGATAAAATTAACATTAAGATACCAAAAAACTCAGTTTTTTGAATTTTTTCTTTAAAGATTATTAATGAAATCAGAATGGAAAAAATCAACTCAACCTGACCTACTGCTCTGACTTCTGCAGCAGTTGCAAGTGCAAAACCTAAAAACCATCCCGCAGTAGCGCCACTTCCACATATACCTGCTGGCAAGGATTTTTTCCAAAACTTAAAAACTAATTTAAATTCATTATGTTTATAATAAAATAGCCATATGCCCATTAAAATAGATTGGATAAATACAGCAAGCATAGACAAATAGATTGTTGCATCAAGTATTGGCCCATTAACATTTACAATTGCCATTCTATAACCAACTGTTGAACCCGCTAAAATTAAGCCTGTTAAAACTCCAACTAAAGTTGAAAAAGTAAAAAATGATTTGCTAATTTTTATTAACACATCCTTAATACTTGTAGTTTCTTTTGCAACAGATAAAAATATAACAGCAAAAACTCCAAGAAAGATACCTACGTTTATTATCGGCAAAAATATTATGTTTAAAAAAAATGTTTCAATTAGAGCGGCAAACAAAACTTCTGTTTTAGAGAAGGCAATACCAGCTGCAAAATTTCTATAAGAGAATATAATCATCAATAATAAAGTAAATAAAACTTGGCACAAAGCTCCTACAAAGCAATATAAAATAGCTTTCTCATTTAATTCTGGAATTAAATTATCAAGTATGTAAAACCACAAAATAAAAATCAGGAATGTGAAAGGTAGAGCATAAATAAATCTTATATAAGTTGCTCCAAATTTACCAATCTCTGGTATCATCCTTTTCTGAAAAGCAGATCTAAATGTTTGCAATGCTGCTGCAAAAATTGCTACAAAAATCCACAAATAATCCATAATTGATTTCTACTTTTGAGAGACTAATTTTTTTGAAATTAATAATTCAGCAATTTGCACTGCATTTAATGCTGCACCTTTTCTTAAATTGTCAGAAACACACCAAAAAACCAAATTATTTTTATTAAAGTTATTTTGTCTGATCCTGCTGATATAAACATCATCTTCTCCAGCCACTTCAGCTGGGGTAACGTATCCTTCATCTGCCCTATGATCAACTACTGTAACTCCATCAGATTTTCTTAAAATATTTCTAGCTTTTGCTTCATTAATTTCTTTTTCGCATTCAATAAATATTGCTTCACTATGTCCTATAAAAACTGGAACTCTAACGCAATGGGCTGTCACTTGAATATTTTTATCTAAAATTTTGTTTGTCTCAACAGACATCTTCCATTCTTCTTTAGTTGAGCCGTCATCCATAAATACATCTATATGCGGAATAACATTAAATGATATTTTTTTAGTGAACTGTTCAGGCATAGATGAATCATTAACATATACACCTTTAGTTTGATTAAATAATTCATCCATAGCCGCTTTTCCTGCGCCAGAAACAGCTTGGTATGTCGAAACAAAAACCTTTTTAATTGTAAACTCTTTATGTAAAGGACTTAAAGCTGTTACCATTTGAATGGTTGAACAATTTGGATTAGCTATAATATTTTTCTTCTTAAAATCTGTAATATGATTAGGATTAACTTCAGGAACAATTAAAGGAACATCTTTATCCATTCTAAAAAATGAAGAGTTATCTATAACAATACATTTATTTTTACCAGCAATAGGTGCAAATTTTTTTGACACATCTGAACCAGCTGAAAATAAAGCAATGTCAGCTTTACTAAAATCAAAATCTTCTAGTGCTTCAACTTTGAGTACTTTGTCCTCACCAAAAGAAACCTCCTTACCTAATGAAGATTTTGAAGCCAATGCGTAGACATTTTTACAAGGGAACTTTCTATAAGAAAGAGTCTCCAACATTTCTCTTCCAACAGCGCCTGTTGAACCTACGATTGCTATATTATAACTCATTTGTCAGTTAAGTCTGTCATTTTATTTATAATGACATCTGTCATTTCTGAAGTACCTACTACTTTTTCATCCTTACTTGCTAAATCTTTAGTTCTGTATCCCTCGTCCAATGTTAATGAAATAGCTTTTTCAAGAAGTTCTGCTTCTTTATTTAGTTCAAAAGAATATCTTAAAAGCATTGAAAAACTTAAAATTTGAGCTATTGGATTAACAATTCCTTTACCTGCAATGTCAGGAGCAGATCCGTGAACAGGTTCATACATTGCATATCTTTTTCCAGTTATTTCATCTTTAGATCCAAGGCTAGCAGATGGAAGCATTCCTAAAGATCCAGTAAGCATAGCAGAAGTATCTGAAAGAATATCCCCAAATAGATTATCTGTTACAATTACATCAAACTGTTTAGGATCTCTCACTAATTGCATTGCACAATTATCAGCATACATATGGTTAAGTGAAATTTCTTTCCCTTCATTTTCATAAAGAGAGGACATAACTTCTTTCCATAAAACTCCTGACATCATTACATTAGATTTTTCAACAGATGTAACTTTTTTATTTCTAAATTTAGCCAAATCAAAGGCAACTCTTCCAATTCTTTCAATTTCTCTTGTCGTGTAAAGATTAGTATCAAAACCCTTTTTTTCACCATTAGATAAATCTTCTACACCTCTTGGTTCAGCAAAATAAATACCACCTGTAAGTTCTCTTACAATCAAAATATCTAAACCTGAAACAATTTCTTTTTTTAAGGTTGATGAATTTGCTAATGCAGGAAAAACCATTGCAGGCCTTAAATTTGCAAAAAGATCCATCTCTTTTCTTAATTTAAGAAGACCATTTTCTGGTCTTTTATCAAATGAAACTTTATCATATTGTGGTCCACCTACCGAACCGAATAATATAGCGTCTGCAGACATTGCATCTGCCAAGGTTTCGTCTGTTAAGGGAACTCCAAACTTATCATAAGATGCTCCTCCAACTAAACCCTCATCTAGATCAAATGATAAATTTAGATTATCTTCAAACCATTTTATTATTCTTGTTGTTTCATTTACAACTTCTGGACCTACTCCGTCACCTGCCAGTAACATTATTTTTTTATTATTTTTCATAATTAAATTTTACAGCCAAGGATGTTTAGTACTTCGGCTTTCTTCAAAAGACTTAATTTTATTTTCATGAAGTTCAGTTAGACCAATATCATCTAATCCTTCTAGCAGGCATTTCTTCCTAAATGGATCAATTTTAAATTTAATCTTTCCTCCATTTGGTCTTCTAATTTCTTGATTTTCTAAGTCAATTTCTATTTCAGGGTTTTCTTTGTCTTTTGCATCTTCTAACAGCGCATCTCTTTCATCTTTTGTCACCATGATAGGTAAAAGACCATTCTTAAAAGAATTATTGTAAAAAATATCTGCAAACGAAGTTGATATGATACATTTTATACCAAAATCTTTAAGCGCCCATGGCGCATGTTCTCTACTTGAACCACATCCAAAATTATCACCAGCAATCAATATATTACTTTTGTCATATGGCTTTTGATTTAAAACAAAATTAGGATTTTCTAAACCATCTTTTTTATATCTCATCTCGTCAAATACGTGTTTGCCCAAGCCAGTTCTTTTAATTGTTGTTAAAAACTGTTTTGGAATGATTTTATCAGTGTCAACATTAAGAATATTAAAAGGGGCTGCAATTCCTTTGAATGTGTTAAATTTTTCCATCTATGTCACATTTCTAGGATCAGTTAATTTTCCTGTTATTGCAGAAGCAGCTGCAATTTCTGGGCTTACCAAATGTGTTCTTCCACCCTTACCTTGTCTACCTTCAAAATTTCTATTTGACGTACTTGCACATCTGTCACCTTCATTTAATTTATCAGAATTCATGGCAAGGCACATTGAACAACCTGGCTCACGCCATTCAAACCCAGCATGCTTGAATATAACATCAAGACCTTCTTCTTCCGCTTGTTTCTTAACAAGACCAGAACCCGGTACAACCAATGCTTTAACATTAGTAGAAACTTTTTTTCCTTTAATAATTTCAGCTGCTGACCTTATATCTTCTATTCTTGAATTAGTACATGAACCAATGAAGACAGTATTTATTTCAACATCACTTATTTTTTGGCCAGGAGTTAACCCCATATATTCTATAGATCTTTTAATTTTGTTTTGTTTGACTTCATCAGAAATTTTATTTGGATTTGGTACAGTGCCATCAATACTTACTATTTCTTCAGGGCTAGTGCCCCATGTGATAGTTTGTGTTACTTTAGTTGCATCAATGTCTACAATCTTATCAAACTTTGCCCCGGAGTCAGAGGGTAAAGTTTTCCACCAATTAACTGCTTTGTCCCAATCTCCGTTTTTTGGAGCCATTGGCTTTTCATAAAGATAGTTAAATGTAGTGTCATCTGGAGCTATCATGCCTGCTCTTGCACCTGCTTCTATAGACATATTACATATAGTCATTCTGCTTTCCATTGACATATCTCTAAGCGCATTTCCAGAATATTCAATTACACAACCAGTTCCACCAGCTGTTCCAATTTTTCCAATAATATAAAGTATCAAATCTTTGGATGTAACAATTTTGTCAAGATTACCAGTAATATTAATGAGCATATTCATAGCTTTTTTCTGAATTAATGTTTGAGTAGCTAAAACATGTTCTACTTCAGACGTTCCAATTCCAAAAGCTAAAGAACCAAAAGCTCCGTGAGTTGCTGTATGGCTATCTCCACAAACAATTGTCATGCCTGGCTGAGTAAATCCTTGTTCTGGTCCAATAACGTGCACAATACCTTGTCGAGTATCATTCATGTTAAAATAAGGTATTTGAAATTCTTCAACATTTTTATCAAGTTCTTCAACTTGAATACGAGAGTCTTCTTCTTTAATTCCTAAATCTCTATCTAAAGTAGGCACATTATGATCTGCAACTGCAAGTGTTCTTTTAGGCGAATTAACTTTTCTATTGGATAACCTTAATCCTTCAAAAGCCTGAGGACTAGTTACTTCATGTACTAAATGTCGATCAATATATATTAAAGATGTACCATCATCTTGTTCATTTATTAAATGACTTTGCCAAATTTTATCATAAAGAGTTTTAGACACTAGTTAAACTCACTAAATTAATCTTTTTTATCTTCAGTTTTGACTTCAGGTTTATTCTCAACTTCTTTTTTAGAAGATGTTTCAGCAACTTTATCTTTTGATACTGAAGCAACATCCTTTTTTTCGTTAGTTTTTTTCTTAACTTCAATTTTTTCTACTATTCTGGCTGCTTTACCTCTTCTATCTCTTAAGTAGTATAGTTTAGCTCTTCTTACTTTACCTTTTCTAACTAAAGTGATAGAAGATATTTTTGGAGAAAACAAAGGAAAAAGTCTCTCAACACCTTCACCGTATGAAATTTTCCTAACTGTAAAACTTTCATTTATGCCTTTTCCACCACGAGCAATACAGACACCTTCAAAGGCTTGAATTCTTTCTCTAGTTCCTTCGACAACTTTCACATCAACTTTTATTGTATCTCCAGGATTAAAATCAGGTATATTTTTACCAGAGCTTAGTTTTTCTGATTGTTCTTTTTCAATTTTTTCAATGATATTCATGGCTAAAACCTCTCGATGACAACTCTTAACAAAAAAACTTTAAAATATCTACTTCAATTTTAAATATTTTTTCCAAAGATCTGGTCGTCTTTGCATTGTTATATCCTCAGATTGTTTAATTTTCCAGTTTTTTATTTTTTTATGGTCTCCTGATAATAATACATCTGGTACATTGTAATTTTTCCATTCTCTGGGTTGTGTATAAAGAGGATATTCTAACAAATAATTTGTAAAGGTTTCTTCATTTAATGTCAGTGGATTTCCTAAAACATTTGGTAAACACCTCACTACACTATCAATAAGAACCATAGCTGCTATATCTCCGCCTGATAATATATAATCACCAATGCTTATTTCAATCATATTATAATGTTTAATAACTCTTTCATCTACACCTTCATATTTCCCACAAAGTAAGGTAATTCCATTTAATTTTGATATGGAATTAGAAATTTGATTGTCTAGTTTAATACCCCTGGGTGATAAATAGTAAATTGGAAAATCATTTGATTTTAAAGAAAGAAGGGCTCTATCTATTACATCTGGTTTAATTACCATGCCTGGTCCACCACCAAATGGCGTATCATCAACTCTTTTATTTTTTTCCGCAAATTGCTTTAAATCTGTAATATTAAGTTTCCATTTACCGTTTTTTCTTGCTTCACCTAATATTGAAGAACCTAAAGGACCCGGATACAAATCAGGAAATAATGTTAAAATATTAGCAGTCCACATTTTTAATTTATTAATGTTTTAATATTAGAAGATAAAGTAATTACTCTTAAATCTTGGTCTATATTTATAATAAAATCGTCAGAAAAAGGTAGCATCTTTTCTGTATTACCTTGTTTCACTCCAATTATTGGGCCAGCCCCAAAATCATAAAATTTTACTAATTGACCTAAATATAAACCAGACTCTAATTCTACATCGAAAGTTATTAAATCATTCAAATATATTTCATCTTTATCTGTTTTAGGTAAGGATGATTTGTAAATAAAAATATCATTATTTACAAAATTTTTAGCCTCTTCCATAGAATTTATGCCTGATAACTCGCAAATAAAGACAGATTTTTTATTAAACTTTAATAATATGGAGCTAAAACTAAGCTTATTAATAAAATATTCATCAAACTTAAAAATATCTTTTGGGTTTTCTAAAAAACTTTTGATTTTTAAATAGCCCCTTAGGCCATGAAGGCCAACAATTGATCCTACTAAAATAAAATCCTTACTATACAATCTTCACTATGATTTTTTTTCTTCTTCGGCAGGGGCCTCAGTCTTGGCTTCTTCAGCTGGAGCTTCAGTCTTAGCTTCTTCAGCTGGGGCTTCAGTCTTAGCTTCTTCAGCTGGAGCTTCAGTCTTAGCTTCTTCAGCTGGAGCTTCAGTCTTAGCTTCTTCAGCTTCTCTTTCTAAACGTTTTTTTCCTGGGGCACTTTTTTTAGGTTGTTCATTTATGATTGGTTTATCAACTAACCCATCTTTAGAAATTAATTTACTAACCCTTAATGTTGGTTTTGCACCTTTTGATATCCAATATTTAACTCTCTCTGCATCAATTACTAATCTTTCTTTATTATCATGATCCACCATTGGATTATAAGATCCAATTTTTTCAACAAATTTACCGTCTCTTGGTGATGTTGCTTCTGCAACTACAATCCTATAAAAAGGTTTCTTTTTTGCACCACCTCTTGATAATCTGATTTTTAACGCCATTAATTTTCCTTTTCTATAATAACTTATTTAATTCTTTTTGACGGCTTTCCAGAAAAACCTGGTAATCCCATTCCACTAAATTTGTTTGCGCCACTACCCATAGGTAACTTACCCATCATCTTTTGCATTTCCTCAATTGAACCAGGCATGCCATTGGGCATGTTACTTTCAGAGTTTCCACCTAAACCCGAAAACATATTTTTAAGAGCTCCCATTCCTCCAACTTTTCCAACTTTTTTCATCATCCTAGCCATATCTTGTTGCTGTTTTACCAATCTGTTAACCTCGTGTACACTTGAACCAGAACCTGAAGCTATTCTTTTTCTTCTAGACGCATTTAACAAACCAACATTAATTCTTTCTTTTTTTGTCATTGAATAAATGATTGCTTCTTGTTTTGCAATAACTTTATCGTCAAAATTATGAGCTTCCATTTGTTTTTGTAACTTTCCTATACCTGGTAACATTGACATAACGCCACTAAGTCCACCTAACTTTTTAAGTTGGCCAATTTGTTTTAACATATCATTCATATCAAATGAACCTTTAGACAATCTTTTCATCATCTCTTCTGCTTCTTCTTCAGCAATGGTCTCTTGTGCCTTTTCTACTAACGAAACAACGTCACCCATATCAAGAATCCTTCCGGCCGCTCTCTCTGGATGAAAGGTTTCTAAACCATCTAATTTCTCTGAAACACCAATAAATTTGATTGGTTTCCCAGTTATTGCTCTCATAGATAACGCTGCACCACCCCTAGCGTCACCATCAGTCCTAGACAAGATAACCCCTGTAATGTTTACGATTTCTGAAAATGCCTTTGCTGTATTTACTGCATCTTGTCCTGTCATGGAGTCCGCTACTAATAATGTTTCAGAGGGGTTAGAAAGTTTAAATATGTTTTTAGCTTCCGTCATCATTATATTATCTAATGTAGTTCTTCCTGCGGTATCTAAAATTAAAACATCTACACCTTGAACTTTTGAGGAAGCAAGTGCTCTTTTAGTAATACTTTCTGGGCTCTCGCCTTCACTATCGGGTAAAACAAGAACCTCAGCTTCTTCACCTAACAATCTTAATTGTTCTCGGGCAGCAGGCCTATATATATCCAGTGAGGCCAACATAACTTTCTTTTTTTCTTTATTTTTTAAATGAAGAGCTAATTTACCTGCGGTAGTTGTTTTACCAGAACCTTGCAAACCAACCAATAACATAACAACTGGAGGTGAATGATTTATTTCTAAAGGAGAATTAGCTGTTCCTAAAGCATCAATTAGAACATCATTTACAATCTTAACAACTTGTTGACCAGGAGTTACTGACTTTAATACCTCTTGACCAACAGCTCTTTCTCTAACTTTTACAACAAAATCTTTAACAACTTCCAGTGACACATCTGCTTCTAAAAGAGCAATTCTTACGTCTTGTAAGGCTTCGTCAACATCTTTTTCTGATAAAGCACCTCTTTTTTTTAGGGCATTAAAAACATTGCCTAATTTATTTGTTAAATTTTCAAACATAGTTATTCATTAAATTAATTATCAGTTAAATATATTTTTTTACGCCCATAGTCAAGGTAAACACATATTTCAAAATTATTCTAAATTTAAAAGCGCTTTGGAATAATCATCAGCCTTAAATATATCTAAATCATCCACTTTCTCGCCTACACCTACAGCAAAAATAGGAAGTTTAAATTGTTCAGCTAAAGAAACAATTACCCCTCCCTTTGCACTTCCATCTAATTTTGTAATAATCATACCAGTTAACTGAATTTGTTCATGAAAATTTTTTACTTGTGAATGAGCATTTTGTCCTACTGTCCCATCCAAGACTACTATTTTGTTATGAGGAGCGTTGGGGTTAAGTTTAGTCATAACACGACAAATCTTTGACAATTCATCCATAAGTCCTGTCTTGTTTTGAAGCCTACCAGCAGTGTCTACAATTAAATAATCAGCTTTTTCTTTTACAGAAAATTCTAGTGCTTTAAATGCAACTGAGGCTGCATCTGCACTGTTTGACCCTTTAAAAAAAGTTGATTTTGTTCTTGAGGCCCATTGTTCTAGTTGTTCAACGGCGGCAGCTCTGAAAGTGTCGCATGCAGCTATTACAACTTTTTTATTTTTTTCTTTAAGCATTGAAGCTATTTTTCCAGCAGTAGTTGTTTTACCAGACCCATTAACACCAATTAAAAGAATTACATGAGGTTTATCATTATTATCCTTAAATAAACTTTGTTCAGAATTAATTAATATTTTATTTAATTCTTCTTTAACTACATGAAGAATCATCTCTTTTGTTATTTCTTTATTTTTTGAAGTTAATTCAAATTTATGATTCCTTAATTTATCAACTATTTTTATTGAGGCATTGACACCTAAATCTGATGATATTAATTGATCTTCAATTTCAGTTAATGAATTATCATCAAGCTTCTTTTTCCCTATTACAGAAGTAAATGCTTTTTCAACTTTTTGCGCAGATTTTGAAAGTCCTGTTTTAAGTTTTTTAAACCAATTGAACGCCATAAATTATAATAATATCCCTTCTAAATTATTATTATTTGATGAAATTATTTTTGCTTCAACAAGAGATCCTGATGGTATATTTTCATTAAAATGGACTTTGGAAAAACACTCTGTATAACCTTTATTTCCTTCTTCAACTAATACTTTTTTTTGCTTGTTAATCATTGATTTAAAATAACTCATTTTATTCTTGTGACTAAGATGTCTAATTTCTTTTGCTCTTTCAGTAATAACTTCAGTTGAGAGCAGTTGCATTTTTGCAGCTGGAGTTCCTTCTCGAGGCGAAAAAGGGAAGACATGCACAAAGTTTATGTTAGCTTCTTCTATTAATTTTAAGGTATTTCTATGAGCTTCATAACTTTCCGTTGGAAAACCTGAAATAATATCAGCACCAAAAGTAATTTCAGGCCTTCTTCTTCTGGCTTCTTTAACTAAATTTATTACGTCTCTATACAGATGCCTTCTTTTCATTCTTTTTAGAATTAAATCGTCACCATGTTGAATTGATAAATGAAGATGAGGCATTAATCTATGTTCATGCTCTAGAACTTCCATTAATTTATAGTCTATTTCTGCGGGATCTATAGACGAAACTCTTAGTCTAGGTAGAGTTTTAAATTCATTTAAAATCTTCTTCACAAGAAAACCAAGTGAATGATCTTGATCTAAAGATTCTTTGCCCCATGAAGTTAAATCTACACCTGTTAAAATAATTTCTTTAAAATTATTTTGGAGAGCTTCGTTAATATTATCTAGGATTTTATTTATGCTTACAGATCTACTATTTCCTCTTCCATATGGTATAATACAAAATGTACAACGATGATCACAACCATTTTGTATTTGCAAAAAATACCTTGAATTTTGATTAACTAAACCAGTAAAGTCAGTCTCATCCTCTTTGACTGACATTATATCAGAAGTATTTAGTTCATTATCTTGATGTAAAGAAAAGTTTTCCCAAAATTCTTTTTTTGTTTTTTCTGAGTTTCCGATCACATTTGAAACTTCTTCCATTTCCAACCATTTATTGGGATTTATTTGAGCAGAACAACCAGTTACAACAATTTTTGCATTTGGATTTTCTTTCTTAATTTTTCTAATACTTTGTCTTGCTTTTCTTTCTGCCTCTGATGTAACTGCACATGTGTTAAAAATAACTACATTTTTATCAATTGAATGTTCTTTTATTTGTTGATCAATTAATTCTGATTCTAGATTATTTAGTCTACAACCAAAAGTAATTACTTTTTTGGATAATTCAGTCACAATAAAAATTACCTTTAAAAACTAATTTAACTTCCCCTGACATTATAATATCCTCATTTTCTAACCAATTAATTGTTAATTTACCACCATCAAGAATTATGTCATTTTTTCTTTGTGACAAGTTTTTATGTTGAGCAGCTACAAGAGTTGCACAAGCTCCTGAACCACAAGCTAAAGTTCTTCCAACTCCTCTTTCCCATACCTTCATTCTGATAGTTTTGTCTTTTAAGATACAAGCAAACTCAACGTTTATACTCTCTGGGAAAATATCATTACTTTGTATTTTCTTACCAACACTTTCTATATCTACTTTATGCAGTTCATCTTCATCTTCAAAAAATATTACACCATGAGGGTTGCCCATTGATAAGCAATATAATTCGAATTGATCGATTTTAATAATTTGTGATTCAACTTTTTTTGCTAGTGGTATTTGTGTCCATTTAAATAAAGGTTTTCCCATATTTACAAAACAATTATTATTTTCAATCCAACAATCTAAATTTCCAGAGATTGTTTTTATTTTAATATTTTTAGTATTTCCTTTATTCATTAAGTAAGAGGCAACACATCGCACACCATTTCCACATGCTCCTGCTTCTAAACCATCATTATTGAATATAGTTACTTTAGCTTCTTTAAAATTATTACTTTCAATAATTAAAATTTGATCACAACCTATACCAAAATTTCTTGAGCCAATTTTTTTTAATGTTTTTTTGTTTTTAATTTCTTCGATATTTTCATTATTATCGAAAATTACAAAGTCATTTCCTAAACCATGCATTTTTAAAAATTCAAAACTTTTCATATAGATAACTCTAAAATTAGTGGAACGTGATCTGAGGGCTTTTCCCAATCCCTAATTTCTTTACAACTTAAAAATGACTTCAATGTAGAATCCAAATCTTTTGAAACCATAATATGATCAAGCCTTCTACCTCTATTTGATTTTTTCCAATCTCTATTTCTGTAAGACCACCATGAATATAACTTTTCATCTTTTGAAAAATATTTTCTGCCAACATCAATCCAATTTGAATCATTTATAAATTTTATTAGAAGTTCTGTTTCTATTGGCGTGTGAGATACAACATTTAGTAATTGCTTATGAGACCATACATCATTTTCATAAGGAGCAATATTTAAATCTCCAACTAA